>NZ_JBDVAA010000129.1:0-44450 GCF_039943695.1 Cellulophaga sp.
TAGTTTTTCCTTTGTTGTCTTCTATTTGCTTAACACGCAACAACTTTTGTAAAATAAGATCTGTTAAAGAGCTAACACGCATTTCTCTCCAAGCCTCACCATAATCGTGATTCTTATTTTCCATTAACGTTTTTGTAATGGTAATATGTTTATTGTAAAGTTCTACAGCTTCAGCAACATCCAAATCTGGTTGTTCTACAATGCCTTTTTCAATTTGCACCAATGCCATAATAGCATAATTAATAATGCCAATAAATTCAGATTTTTCACCTTCATCTACCTTTCTAACATCGTTCTCTTGCAAACCACGTATACGTTGTGCCTTAATATAAATCTGATCTGTTAAAGACGGTAAACGTAAAATACGCCAAGCACTACCATAATCTTTCATTTTTTTTTGAAAAAGCTCACGGCATTCTTTTATAACCGCATCATATTGTTCTGATGTATTCTGCATTTATCTTGTGTAATTTGTGTAAATTTCGCTTAAAATTTTGAACTAATCAAAAGTAAGGGTTTTATCTTAAATCATTTATTTTTAAAAAGTTTATAAAAATCATTTTAACACACAGTATGACAATTAATTGCAAAGGAAATTTAATAGACCTATCTACACCAAAAGTAATGGGAATATTAAACCTTACGCCTGACTCTTTTTATGACGGCGGAAGTTATAAAGATGAAAACGACATTGTAACCAAGGTTGATAAAATGCTTGCAGATGGCGCTACTTTTATAGATGTTGGCGCTTATAGTTCTAGACCAAATGCAACTAACATCTCTGTTGATGAAGAAATTAATCGTATTGTACCAGTTGTAAAACTGCTTGTAAAAAAATTTCCTGGCATTATACTTTCTATTGATACTTTTAGGAGTGCTGTAGCTAAGGCCTGTTTAAATAATGGTGCTGCATTAATTAACGATATTTCTGCTGGTGCCTTAGATGATAAAATGATGAGCGTAATTGCAGAATACAAAGTACCGTATATTATGATGCATATGCGTGGTACTCCAGAAACTATGCAACAACTAACTACATATACAAATGCAACTTTAGACATAAAGCAGTATTTTGCTAAAAAACTTGCTGAAGCAAGAGCTTTAGGTATTATAGATTTAGTAGTTGATCCTGGTTTTGGATTTGCAAAAACTACAGAACAAAACTTTAGCGTATTACAAAACTTAGACCTTTTTAAAACAATGAATGTACCAGTACTTGCAGGTATTAGCAGAAAATCTATGATTTATAAAACGTTAGACACCACTGCTAATAATGCTCTAAATGGTACAACTGCATTAAACACTATTGCTTTAACAAAAGGAGCTAATATTTTAAGAGTACATGATGTTAAAGAGGCTGTAGAATGTATTACTCTTTATACTGCTTTACAGTTAAATGAAACCTTATAATTTAATTACTCATTTTTTTTATAATTTTACAAAAACCCTTTTACTTGGATTTTCTAAATTTTCTTGATTTTAAAATAACAGATATTATAGACATAATTTTAGTGGCTGTACTACTGTACTACATATATAAGCTAGTACGTGGCTCTGTTGCTATTAATATTTTTATTGGTATTGTAATTGTTTGGGCACTTTGGAAACTTACCGAATTGTTAGATATGAAAATGATTAGCAGTATGGTTGGCGGGTTTATGAATATTGGATTAATTGCCCTAATTATTGTTTTTCAGCAAGAGTTGCGTAAGTTTTTATTAATGATAGGTTCTACCAATTTTGCCACAAAACGTAATTTTATAAAACATTTTAAATTTTTAAAGCAAGAAGCTATGACTACAGATACCAATGTAGAAGCCATAGTAAATGCTTGTGATAAAATGGGTAAATCTAAAACAGGAGCACTACTGGTTTTAGAACGCACTAACTCTTTAGACTTTGTAAAAAGCACTGGAGATAAAATGAATATTGAAATTACCCAGCCTATTTTAGAAAGTATTTTTTATAAAAATAGTCCGTTACATGATGGTGCTGCCGTTGTAGAGAATAATACCATTGTTGCTACCAGAGTAATACTACCAGTTTCACAAGAGCGTACCATACCATTACGCTTTGGATTAAGACATAGAGCTGCAGTTGGTATTACAGAAAAAACCGATAGTTTAGCACTTGTTGTTAGCGAAGAAACTGGCACCATATCTTACATAAAAAACGGAGAGTTTGTACTTTACAAAGATTTAGACGAACTTACAAGTCTTATTAAAGAGGACTTAATATCTTAAAATGAATTGTAAAAATTGTGCAAATAGTCTACAAACAGACTATTCTTTTTGTCCAGATTGTGGTGCAAAAGTTATTAGAAATAGACTTACTATTAAAAATTTACTTAGTGACATTACGGAACGCTACTTTAACCTAGACAATACTTTTTTACGCACTTTTTTACATTTATTTACAAAACCAGATATTGTTATAAATGGTTATGTAAATGGCACAAGAAGAAAATACGTTAACCCTATTAGCTATTTTGGTATTGCACTAATGTTAGCAGGTTTTTTAATGTTTTTTATGCGCAAGGTTTTTGATTTTGAAATAGATCTTGATGCTTTTGACCAGGGAATGAATCCTGAGTTTACTAAAAAAATGACAAATGTACTATATGATTACTCCTCCTTATTTTTTATAAGCTACATACCTGTTTTTTTAATTGTAGGCCTCATTACATTAAACAAAAGAAAACACATACTAGCAGAATATACAATTAGTGTAATTTATAGTTTAGCTCAATGGAGTATTTTATCTTTTTTTACAAGTATGCTCGTGATTAGTTCTTTTCCACAATACTATTCTAACTATAGCTTACTGCTAACCCTATTTTTAATTTTATATTTTATTTACGTACAACAAAAGTTAAATAAGTACTCTGCTTGGCAAATAATTTACAAATCAGTGTTATTTATAGGAATACTATCTACTATATTCATAGGAACAGTAACTTTTATAATGATAGTTGCTATGGTTACAGGCCATTTTAATCCTGTAGATTTTGTTCCGGCAAAATAATTTAAGCTACTTCATCTGCTACAAACTGTGCTTGGTAAAGATTGTAATAATAACCTCCTTTTTTAAGTAACTCTTTATGTGAACCGCTTTCTATAATATTACCTGCATCCATAACAATAATTTTGTCCGCTTTTTTTATAGTTGCCAAACGGTGTGCAATAACAATAGATGTTCTGCCTTGCGTAATTTTTTCGGTCGCCTTTTGTATTAATTGCTCTGAGTATGTATCTACAGAAGATGTAGCCTCATCTAAAATTAAAATACTTGGGTTACTTACATAAGCACGTAAAAAGGCTAACAATTGGCGTTGTCCACTAGATAGCATAGAACCACGCTCTTTTACATTATACTGGTAATCATTAGGAAGACTTGTAATAAAATCATGAACAGATATTTCTTGTGCTGCCTGTGTTATTGTGTCTAACGTTATATCTTCATTTTTTAAAGAAATGTTATTTTCTATGGTATCAGCAAATAAAAATACATCTTGCAATACAACCGCTATTTTATCTCTTAATGATGCTAACTTGTAGTTTTTAATATCAACACCATCAACCAAAATTTCACCAGAATTTATTTCGTAAAAACGGTTTAATAAATTTATAATGGTAGATTTTCCTGCTCCTGTAGCACCAACAATAGCTATTGTTTCACCAGCTTTTACATCAAAAGAAATTCCGTGTAAAACCTCTTCCCCTTCTACATATCCAAAATGCACATTTTTAAAAGAGATGTCTCCTTTTATAGATGGTTTCTCAAAAGATCCTTCATTTGTAATTGTGTCTTCTCTGTCTAATATTGCAAACACTCTATTAGCAGCTACCATACCCATTTGTAGTACATTAAATTTATCTGCTATTTGCCTTAATGGTCTAAATAACATTTGTGAGAGTTGTATAAACATAAATATGGTACCCAACTCATCTAGGTCATTATTTAAAACAACACGTAAACCACCGTACCATACAATTAAACCAATAGCTACAGATGAAACAATTTCTGCAATTGGAAAAAAGATAGAGTTGTACCAAACTGTTTTTAACCAAGCGTTTCTATGTTTTTCATTTATAACTCTAAACTTTTCTTGCTCTACTTTTTCTCTATTAAAAAACTGAACAATTTTCATTCCTGTTAAGCGCTCTTGTACAAAAGTATTTAGGTTAGATACTTGCGCCCTAACATCTATAAAAGCAACCTTCATTGCCTTTTGAAAAACGCGTGTAGCATAGATTATTATTGGCATAATAGCAAAAACTATAAGTGCTAATTTCCAACTATAAAATAGCATTACACCCGCTACAACTACCATTTTTAAAAGATCAGAAACAATCATAAAAAAACCTTGACTAAAGATTTCTCCAATACGCTGTATATCTGTTACTGCACGTGTTACTAGTAAACCTACCGAAGAATTATCATAATATTTCATTTTAAAACTAAGCATATGCTTAAACAGTTTTATTCTAATATCTTTAATAACAGATTCTCCCAACCAGTTAGCGTAATACACAAATGAAAGCTGACTTAACACTTCTAAAATTAACACAACCATCATTAAAACAATAATGTTTAACAACAATCCGTGATCTTTATTTTCTAAAGCTGTATTTACAATTTGCCTTAGTAAAATTGGACTTAAAACTGCAAAAGCAGATAAGGATATTGCAGCAATTACAACACCATAAAAAGTAATTTTATACGGTTTTGTAAACTCTAGCAATCGTTTTAACAGCGTATAGTCAAACGCTTTTCCTGTATCTTTTTCTGTTTTAGCCATTCTTCTTAATAATATTTTCGGGGTACAAAACCTGCGTTAAATATAATGCTTTTGCTGGCACAGAAGTACCTGCCTCTGCCCTACTTTTACTTGCTATAATTGTGCGTATGTGGTCTACAGTAATTTTACCCGTGCCAACATCTAAAAGCGTACCAACAATGGCTCTTACCATATTACGTAAAAACCTATCTGCAGTAATTGTAAACACAAATTTATCTTCTTTTTGCTCCCACACTGCTTTTTTAACATTACAGTAATAGGTTTTAACATCTGTTTTAGATTTAGAAAAACACTCAAAATCCTGTTTACCTAATAATAATTCGGCAGCTCTATTCATCTTTACAACATCTAATTGTTGCTTAACATAGTGTGCTGTAGACAAACTAAAAGGGTCTTTTTTATGTGTAACTAAATATTCGTAAGTACGTTCTGTAGCATTAAACCTAGCATGGGCATCTTCAGGAACCTCATAAATATTTTGCACCGCAATATCATCTGGCAAAAAAGAATTTAACCTACGTATTAGATCTTTAGAGTCTGTTATAGTTACCACATTAAAATGTGCATACATTTGCTTAGCGTGTACACCAGCATCTGTTCTACCAGCACCCATTAAAGAAACTTTTTCTTTTAAAAGTGTACTAAATGCTTTTTCTAACTCTTCTTGTACAGTTATAGCGTTTGGCTGTATTTGCCATCCGTGGTAAACTGCTCCAAAGTATGAAAATGCCACAAAATATCTCAAATTGAATTCCTATTTTTGTAAGCTACAAAGATACTTAATATAAGTAAGATTTTAGCAGCCAGTAAAACGTATTACTTTAATTAAAGATTAAATTATGCCGCTACTTCTTTTCAATTTTATAAAAACTAATTAATTAGAATGACAAAAATTTTATTACTGTCTGATACACATAGCCATATTGATGATGCTATTTTAAAATACGTTAAGCAAGCTGATGAAGTCTGGCACGCTGGTGATATTGGTAGTTTAGATGTTACAGATAAAATAAAAGCTCTTAAACCTTTAAAAGGTGTTTATGGTAATATTGATGATGACAAAGCTAGACTAGAGTTTCCGTTAGACAATAAATTTATGTGTGAGAAGGTAGCAGTTTGGATTACACATATTGGTGGCTACCCAGATAAATACAATGTACGCATAAGAGAAGAGATAAAAGTAAATTCACCTAAAATATTCATTAGCGGACACTCGCACATTTTAAAAGTTATGTTTGATAAAAAATTAAACTTATTACATATGAACCCTGGCGCCTGTGGCAAACACGGTTTTCATCAAGTACGTACTATGCTCCGCTTTACAATAGATGGCGAGGACATAAAAGATTTAGAAGTAATAGAACTTGGCAAAAAATAAATTTTAAGTAATATCACAAATTTTGCTTTTAACAGGGTGACAAATAATTATTTATAATTTTTATATAACTCGTGTTTTTTTATATTTACAATAACAAACCATAATATTAATATTAGACGAGTATATACCAAACTTACATTATTAACCACATATTTTCCCCAATTTATGATTAATAACTCTAAAATTACTGTTGTAGATTTAGAAACCTACAAAGCAGACCCTGAAATACATAATAATAAAAATTTTTATAAAATATGTATTATTCACCCCAAAAGTAAATTACATTATCCTAGTAAAACAATAACTATAGATAAAACAGTTTTAGTTTTTACAAATCCGTCATTAGTTTACAAATGGGAACCCATATCTGATGAACAAATAGGATACTCTTGCTTATTTAACCCTACTTTTTTAGCTAAAAACACAAACGATTTAGAAAAAAAATGTCCTTTATTTAAATTAGGATCCAATAATATTTTTTATTTAAATAATGAGCAAGAAAAACACGTTACAACTATTTACAAAAAAATAGAAGCAGAATTAAAAAGTAGCTATAAAAATAAAGATGCTGTAATAAGTAACTATATAAGTTTATTAATACATGAAGCTCTTAAACTAGAGACAAATTCAGAAAACAACAATCCTAAATGTGCAGCATCTAGAATTACTTCTTTGTTTTTTGAACAATTAAATAAACAGTTTCCTATAAAAAATACAAACACATGTATTACTTTAAAATCTCCTAAAGACTTCTCAGAAAACTTATCTATACATATTAATCATTTAAACGACTCTGTAAAAAGTATTACAGGTAAATCTACATCTACTCACATAAAAGAAAAATTAATTGCAGAAGCAGAAAATATGCTTTACAATACAGATTTAAATATATCTGAAGTTGCATATTGCTTAGGTTTTAACTATCCAAATAACTTTAGCAAGTTTTTTAAAACAAATACAGGCAAATCTCCTTTAGAATACAGAACTGTTATTCTTTGATTTTTATATGCTATGGTTTGATTTTGATACTTTTTTACAAGAATCAATATTTAATTTTACTAAACCAAACCCATATATAGTCTTTTATGATTAATGATATTGAACTAAAAGGAAGAACTAAAACCGAAGTTCTTAACCTTTTTGGCTCTCCTACAAAGGGAGCAATTACTAATGTTTGGACGTATAAAATAACGTCTAACAATTTAGATAAAGAAATAACTATTTATTTTGACCCAGAAAACGGAAAAGTGCTTTTATACGATGATGAAAAAGTATAAAAAGTAAAAAACCCGGGAACAACCCCGGGTTTTACGCACTAATATAACTAAGATGTTAGGTTTAACGCAAGCGATCAACAGATTTTACAAGATCTTCATCCTTTTTAATGAACCTATTGGCTAACACTAAAAATACGATAGAAAATAGTGGAATCAACATCCCAATACCCTTCTCAGAAACAACAGTTTCTCCGGATAAGTTTAGCGATCGGGAAACGAAAAATCCTAGTATAAAAAGATTACATATCATATTCAACCTGTTTAAAACAAATTGATTTTTTCTATTTCTAAATAATAAAATGGACAAAAAAGCTAATACAGCAGATATATAAAAAGCAATAGAAATGTACATTTCATCTCTAGCAAAAATAATAGTTCCGTTGTCTAATGTCCATAAGCTAGCAAAAAAAGGAAGCACAGCTGCCAAGACAACTACTACTAATAAAAAAACAGTTTGTATTCTCTGAATCATTTTTTTCTTTTTTTGAAAAAACAAAAATAGCGTCTTTTTAAGATTTATCAATGAAATATTAAAAATAATTTGTAATATTGCTACAGAATATTAGTAATATCGCTTACCGACAGGGACTTTCAAGTCCAAATAAGTACCCAAATTACACACTTCAAGATTTCATATTTTTCAACAAAGTATAACTTATTCAACATTACATGTTTGAGATTTCCGATTTAAAAGCAAAAAAGCTTCCTGAGTTACAGGATATTGCAAAAGGTTTAAATGTTCCTAAGTTTAAAACATTAAAAAAACTAGATTTAGTTTATCAAATTTTAGATGTACAAGCAGCTAACCCTAAAGCGGTAGAAGAAGTTGTTGTAAAAGAACCTAAAAAAACTGAAGAAAAACCTGTTGCTAAGGCAAAAACTGCTGAAAAACCTAAACCACGCCCTGTAAAAAGAGAGCGCGTTTTAAGAGAAAAGCCTAAGCCAAAAGCAAAAGAAGAAACAACTACTGAAGAAGAAAAAAAGGAACCAGCTGCAAAAAAAGCTCCTCTTCCTAGAAAAGCGCCCGTAGCAAAAACTACTAAGCCAACTACTTCTCCAGAAAAAAAACCTGTACATAGGAACTCACCTCAGCAGGGACAAAAAAATAACAATCAGCACAAAAACCAAAACAAAAAACCACAACATCAAAAAAACCAAAGAGACAAGAGTAATTTTGATAAAGACTTAAAAAACAGGTATAAAGAACCAGAATTTGAGTTTGATAGTATTATTGCTAGTGAAGGTGTTTTAGACATTATGCAAGACGGTTATGGTTTTTTAAGATCGTCTGATTATAACTACCTTTCTTCTCCTGATGATATTTATGTATCACAATCACAAATTAGATTATTTGGTTTAAAAACAGGAGACACAGTATTAGGAAATGTACGCCCACCAAAAGAAGGTGAAAAGTATTTTCCGCTTATTAAAGTAAATAAAATTAATGGTATAGATCCACAAGTTGTGCGTGACCGCGTTTCTTTTGAACATTTAACACCATTATTTCCTCAAGAAAAATTTAACCTTGCAGACAGGCAAAGTAATATTTCTACAAGAATTATAGATTTGTTTTCACCAATTGGTAAAGGACAACGTGGTATGATCGTTGCACAGCCAAAAACTGGTAAAACAATGCTTTTAAAAGACATAGCTAACGGTATTGCTGCAAACCACCCAGAGGTTTATCAAATTGTATTATTAATTGATGAACGCCCGGAAGAGGTTACAGATATGCAACGAAATGTACAAGGAGAAGTAATTGCTTCTACCTTTGACAAAGAACCATCTGAACACGTACGTGTAGCTAACATTGTACTAGAAAAAGCAAAGAGGTTAGTAGAATGTGGCCATGATGTGGTTATCTTATTAGATTCTATTACACGTTTAGCAAGAGCATACAACACAGTACAACCTGCATCTGGTAAAGTATTAAGTGGTGGTGTAGATGCCAACGCTTTAAACAAACCAAAACGTTTCTTTGGAGCTGCTCGTAATATAGAAGGTGGCGGATCATTATCTATTATAGCTACAGCACTTACTGAAACCGGTTCTAAAATGGACGAGGTTATATTTGAAGAATTTAAAGGAACTGGTAATATGGAGCTTCAGTTAGATCGTAAAATATCTAACAGAAGAATATTCCCTGCTATTGACCTTACATCTTCTAGTACACGTAGAGATGATTTATTACTAGATAAAGAAACTATACAACGTATGTGGATTATGCGTAAGTATCTTGCAGATATGAACCCTGTAGAAGCTATGGAGTTTATAGAGCAACGTTTTAAACAAACAAAAAACAACGAAGAGTTTTTATTGACAATGAATCAATAACAAACAACTTTACTACATAAAAAAATCCTACTAATTAATTTTAGTAGGATTTTTTATTTCTTGATTTTCAGAATACTACAAAAAAGTGACTATATTTATGCGACCGTAAAACCCAATACTTATGATGACCAATAAAATGAAAGCTTTTTACTTTATCATATCATTATCAATACTAGTAGTTAGTAGTTGTGAAAGTCCTAAAAAGCAACAGGAAGAACATCCAGAACTAGCCAAAGAAGTAAAACCACCTTCTGAAATAATAAGCACAAAAAAAGCTCAGACTCTTTTTGATAGCTACTCTAAAAGAAGGGCTCCACTAATACAAGAATATGAAGACAAGTTAGATCCTAGTACAACTTTTGATGTTGCTAGATATGGTTATTATGACCTTGAAACTTTAAAAAATTACATTGCATTTATAGAGCAAGAAGCCAAAAAAGCAGATGTAAAAATTAGCACCTTGCGATTTTACCTAGCTAATTACCCAGACAGCAAAGAATACAAGCACCCTAAACAAAATACATTTTTTATAGCACCTACAACCACTGTAGACGGTAAAGAGTATCCGTTTTCTGTAATTACTGATGGTAAAACATACAAACCAAAGTTTTTAAAAGATAACTTTATTATAAAACCATTTGAGAAAACTAACACAGAAGAGGCTTCTTTTTTTCCTAATATTTCATTTTTTGATGAAGATGACGAGCAGAGTTTAATTCTGAATGAATTTGGTTTATTTCCACCCCCTTACAATTAGAAATTAATGCCAAATATAACATTATACATTATTTTATTTTTTTACGCTTTAACGTTAGCTTTTGCACTATGGCGTTATCCTAAATATTACAATACCGCATTAAAATATTATCCTATCTTAATAGCATATACACTTGCATCAGAAGCAATTGGTATTGCCATTAGGATATATCCAGATTCAATAATGTTACCTATATCCAAGTTTTACCAAAACTACAATAGACCTATTTATAACGTATTTAACATCATATTTTTTTTATATTTTTTTAATCTTTATAAAAACTACACAGATAGTCTTGCTCTAAAAAAATATATAAAAATTGGAAGCTCCTTATTTATAGCAATTAGTATCTCAAATATTTTTACACAAGACTTCCTTACAGACGGACAAATACTAACTTATGTTACTGGTGGGTTTTTATTGATACTGATTATTCTAAACTACCTAAACAAAATAGATTGGCTACAAAACAAAAAAGACCCCATTAAAAATATACTATACTGGCTTAGCTGGGGGTTATTAATTTTTTATTCAGGCTACCTACCTCTTAAATTATCATATCACTTTAAAATAATAAAAACAATGGATAGTTACATAATAACTAGATGGCTTCATTTTAGCCTCATCATAATTATGTATTTATGTTTTGTATATGGTTTTATTAAAATGAAACGCAAATTAGTTAAAGAATAAAACAAACAGTTTAGATTAATACTCATACACCTTAATTACAGAAGCTAGAAGAGGTTTAACTAAACAATGTAAAAAATTATAAAAGCTAAGAATTACTAAACTTAAAAAAGCTCTAAAACAATTATAAACTTTTAGTTTAGTGCCCTAAATATATACCTATTCTACTCATTGTTTTATCAAAATAAAAGATGATAACAAAAATGACAAAACAAAAAAAAGCGCTCTTTATAAAAAGAGCGCTTTTAATATTATTACTAAAAAATAGAACTTATAAAGCTGCTACTTGTTTAGTTAATTTACTTTTAAGGTTAGATGCCTTGTTAGCGTGTATAATATTACGTTTAGCTAACTTATCTAACATACTAATAACTGTAGGCAACATAGTTTCGGCAGATTTCTTATCCTCCTCAGCGCGTAACTTTCTCAATGCATTACGCATTGTTTTGTGCTGGTACTTGTTACGTACACGTGCTGCTTCGTTTCTTCTTATTCTTTTTAATGCTGACTTGTGATTTGCCATTTTATTTCTCTTATTATGTTTTTAACGGGTTTCACCCCAAAAATTGTAGTCCGTAGGGGAATCGAACCCCTGTTACCAGGATGAAAACCTGGCGTCCTAACCCCTAGACGAACGGACCATTATTACTATTTGTATAGTAGCGTACAAAATAAAGAAAACTTTATCTAATTACAAAACTATAACTGCTTTAAGAACTTGTAGTCCGTAGGGGAATCGAACCCCTGTTACCAGGATGAAAACCTGGCGTCCTAACCCCTAGACGAACGGACCATTAACTTTTTGCGTAATGCGGATGCAAAAATACAACTATTTTTAATTATTGCAATACCTAAGTCAATTTTTTTTAAAAATTAATATGCTTTAGCAAATAACACCCTGTGTTTAGAGGGTTTACCTGTTACCATACAACTGCCATTTTCTTCTTTTGCATCCATAGGAATACATCTAATAGTGGCTTTTGTCTCATTTTTAACCTTCTCCTCTGTCTCTTCTGTGCCATCCCAATGCGCAGATATAAATCCGCCTTTGCTTTCTAAAACTTCTTTAAACTCATCATAAGAGTTTACTTCTGTTATATGGTTGGTTCTATAATCTGCTGCTTTTTTGTAAATGTTCTTTTGTATATCATCTAATAAAAATTCAATTTTACCAACAATATCATCCGCATTTACAATTTGTTTTTCTAATGTATCTCTACGAGCTACCTCATAAGTACCATTTTCTAAATCTCTTTTACCTATTGCAATACGTACCGGAACACCTTTTAACTCGTACTCGTTAAATTTAAACCCTGGTTTGTGTGTATCTCTATTATCAAACTTAACAGAGATTCCTTTAGCTCTAAGTTCTTTTACTAACGGATTTACTTTTTCTGAAATAGCATCTAATTGTTCATCTCCTTTATAAATTGGTACAATAACAACTTGTATTGGCGCTAATTTAGGAGGTAAAACCAATCCGTTATCATCACTGTGCGTCATAACTAAAGCCCCCATTAAACGAGTTGAAACTCCCCAAGATGTAGCCCAAACGTGCTCTTGCTTTCCTTCTTTAGATGCAAACTTAACATCAAAAGCCTTAGCAAAATTTTGTCCTAAAAAGTGAGATGTTCCTGCTTGCAAAGCTTTACCATCTTGCATTAATGCCTCTATACAATATGTTTCTACTGCACCTGCAAAACGCTCACTAGGAGTTTTAAGTCCTTTGATAACTGGTACTGCCATAAAGTCTTCTGCAAAGTCTGCATAAACATTCATCATTTGTTCTGCTTCAGCAATTGCTTCACTTTCTGTAGCGTGTGCTGTATGTCCCTCTTGCCAAAGAAATTCTGCTGTACGTAAAAACAAACGTGTACGCATTTCCCAACGCACTACATTAGCCCATTGGTTAATTAATAAAGGTAAATCTCTGTAAGACTGTATCCAACCTTTATAGGTATTCCATATAATTGCTTCACTAGTTGGGCGTACAACCAACTCTTCCTCTAGCTTTGCATTAGGATCTACTCTTAATTTACCCTCGTTATCAGGATCGTTTTGAAGTCTATAGTGTGTAACTACAGCACACTCTTTAGCAAAGCCTTCTGCATTTTTCTCTTCAGCTTCAAACAAGCTTTTAGGTACAAATAAAGGAAAATAGGCATTCTCATGACCTGTTTCTTTAAACATCCTATCTAGCTCTGCTTGCATTTTTTCCCATATTGCATATCCATACGGCTTAATAACCATACATCCACGAACTGCTGAATTTTCAGCAAGATCTGCTTTTACAACTAGTTCATTATACCATTTGGAATAATCTTCGGCTCTTTTAGTTAACTTCTTGCTCATTATTAGTAGTTTGGCACAAATATTGTGTTTTTATCAATAAATAAATTATAGTTCGACAAAACTAACTATTTTTACATTGTACAACAATTAAATTTAATATGATGATATATTCCCAATCCATCCAAAAAATTAAAAAAGTTGCTTTTAGCCTTTTAGTTGGCTCATTAATTGTTTCTTGCGGTTCTTACCAAGATGCATCTTATTATGACAACGACGGCATATATTCTAGCAGCACTCCGCAAACTGTAGAAACAGCTCCTGTTGACAACACTAATGAATATCAGGACTTTTTTGGCCAGCAAGCTAATGAATATAGCGCTATTTTAGATGGTGAGGTATTTACTGATGTTGACGAATACTATAGTGATGTGCAAGATGAAGATGTTGCAAATAACTACAACGGAAATCCAGGATGGGGAGATAACCCTACGCAGGTAAGCATAAACATTCATGATAACGGATGGAATAATTACGGAGGTTTTTATGACCCTTGGGGTTATGGTTACGGTGGTATTGGCTACTACAATACTTGGGGACGTCCTTGGGGATGGAACAACTGGGGATACAGAGGTTATAACAGTTTTGGCTGGGGCGGATTTGGTTATGGCTACGGATGGGGCAATCCTTATTACGGAAGAAGATACTACAACCCTTACTACAATAACAGATATTACAACAATAGATTTTATAATGGCTACGGCAGAAACTCTTATGCTTACAACAATAGCAGAAGAGGTCGTTATGACAATGTTATATATGCCAATAATAGAAACACATACACACGCTCTAGCAGATCTAACCTAAACACGGGAATATCTAGATCTAATGTTAATTACAGATCTGGGAAATCTGCAACATCATCTAGAAGTAATAATAGCTACAGATCATCTAACACATACAGTAATAGATCTGGTGTTAGTGCAGACGGTATAAACCGTAATAGAACCTACAGAACAAGTCGTAGTACTAGAACGCAACCTAGATACAGCACTAGCTCTAGAAGCAACACATACAACAGAGGCAATAATACAAGAAGTGGAAATACTTATAGCCGTAGCAGCAACAGCAGCGCTAGACCAACTACTACAAGAACTACTAGATCTAGTTCTACGTACACAAGACCATCTTCTTCAACAAGAAGCTCTGGTACATACAGAAGTTCTGGTAACAGCTCTAGAAGCTCAGGAACAACTACAAGAAGCAGTAGTTCTTCTAGGTCTTCGTCCGCAAGAAGTTCTTCTTCAAGCAGCAGATCATCATCTAGCAGTAGATCTTCGTCAAGTGGAAGATCATCTAGCGGAAGGTCTTCAGGTAGAGGCAGATAATATAGATACACTTTAAAACAAAAACTAATTATAAAAACTCAAAGGATGAAAAATTATATCGCCTTAGCGTTTGGCTTGGTATGTAGTATTGCCAGTGCACAAAACATAAATGATGCATTACAATACAACCAACAAAACTTAACAGGTACAGCCCGTTACCAAGGAATGAGTGGTGCTTTTGGTGCTTTAGGTGGAGACTTATCTGCTTTAAACACAAACCCCGCTGGTGCTGCAGTCTTTAACAATCATTTGTTTTCTGCAACATTATCTAACTACAACAAAAAAAATGATGCAAATTATTTTAGGACAAACAGACAGGCAACAAGAAACGATCTAGAGATTAACCAAGTTGGTGGTGTGCTTGTTTTTAAATCTAACAACTCCGACTGGAAAAAAATTGCAATTGCAGCCAATTATGATTTGGTTCAAAATTTTGATAACAATTTTGAAATATCAGGAAATAGCAACCAAGGTATAGATAAATATTTTTTAAGTTATGCTAACGGTGTTCCCTTTGGCCCTCTATTAAAAAGAGACGGTGAATATTTAGAAGAAGCTTATTTAGATATTGGAAAAAACCTAGGTTTTGTAGACCAACAAGCATTTTTAGGTTATTATGGAGGACTTATTAATCCGGTTGACGAAACTGATGACAACAATATCGCTTACACTAGTAATGCAAATTACAATACTGTAGATCAAAACTACATAGAAAACACCAATGGTTACAACAGCAAATTTATTTTAGATTTTGCTACACAATACCAAGACAATTTATACTTGGGAGCTTCTTTAAACTTCCATAGTATAATGTATGATAAATACACAGAATTTACTGAAACAGGATACGAGTCTGGTCCTATTACAAGAACTACGTTTGACAATTACTTACACACAGAAGGTAATGGTTTTTCTTTTGCTTTAGGGGCAATTGCTAAGTTAAATGAAGTTGTTAGGGTTGGTGCTAGTTATGAGTCCCCTATTTGGTACAGATTAACAGACGATACATCACAACGTATATCTTCAGATGAAGCAGACGACGATATTAGTTTTATCAATTTTAATGTTATAAACTTATACGAAAGATATACTATTAAAACACCTAGTAAATTAACAGGTAGTTTAGCACTTGTTTTTGGAAAAGATGGTTTACTTAGTTTAGATTACGGGTACCAAGATATGAGCAATGCAGAAATTAAACCAACAAGTGATTCTGGTTTTGCAGCTGCTAATGATCAAATATCTAATGAGCTAGGAGCTGTTTCTACAGTTAGACTTGGTGGTGAATATAGAATTGAAGACATTAGCTTAAGAGCTGGTTATAGATATGAACAAAGTCCTTATGAAGATGAAAACACTATTGGAGATTTAAACGGGTTTTCATTAGGTTTTGGATATACATTTGGCCCTAACAGAATAGATATTGCTTACAACAGAACAGAACAAGATGTTAACAAGCAATTATTTAATGCTGGCTTAACTACTCCTGCACAAGTAAATATTGCAAATACAAATGTAACTTTAGGATATACTGTTAATTTTTAAAAAATTAACACAGTACTAAATAAAAAAAGCAGCCGTTGGGCTGCTTTTTTTATTCTTTATACAATTATTATCTTTTTAAAGTAAAATGATTTTGTAACGTTTTTGCAACAATTACACCAGCTTCTGGTTCTGCATATTCCATACGAAACCAATAATCTGACTCGGGCATTTTTTTACCATTAAATGTACCATTCCAAGTTACTCCTGGCGCAAGTTGTTTTAACAATTTACCATACCTATCGTAAATATAAACTTTAGCATCTACTAATTCTTCAATACCAAGCACATTCCAACCATCGTGAACGCCATCTCCATTGGGAGTAAAGAATTTAGGATACCCAATTACCAAAAACGGAATTTCTTCAGATGTACCACAACCAAACTTATCATTTACAATTAATGTGTTTTGACCTGGAGGAACATCATGAAAAAGTGTTTCATCTTGAAACTCACCGCCATTTATAGCATACTCATAACTACTTGTTCCGTTTACTACAATATCAATTACATTTCTATCTACTAAATAATCTACAACTGTAATTTCTATGTCTGCAGGATTTGGGGGAGCGTGAAAATTTATTAAAACATCATCTGTTACTAAAGGTGGCGTACCAGAAGCTGTAGTTATTTCTACAAAATACCTACCTGTATTAGGACTTGTAACTGTATACTCAGTACCAGTAGCTAAATTTGGATCATCTATAACACCATCATCATCATAGTCTACAGACCAAACAACACTTGCTACATCTGGCCCTACTGGAGATCTAAAAGCATTTAAAACTATATCTGGATCACCTTCACAAGCATCTACATCTAAGCCCAAAAACTCATCTCTAAAAGTACAATCCAATGCATCTACATCTTCTGTAAAGGTTAAAGTAAAAGGCTCTGGATCACCATCAAAATTAGTATTGTAATTATTTATCAAAATATAATAGATTTCACCTTCTGCTATATCTAATAACTCATCATAAGTGTTTTTACTACCTTTTACAAAAGCAAAACCATCTTGCCCAGATTCCGGATTTGTTCCTAAACCTGTAAAAGCAGTATTATTAGCTTCGTAATTACAACGAACCGGTTGTGCTGTACCATCGCTTATACTTGCACAGTCTGTATCTGGTCCGTAAACAGCAAAATCCCACTCTGCCGTATCACTATCTGCAGAAATATCAAAACCTATTACACCGTCTTTTAAAGCTCTAAACACGTACCAAGACGTATTATTCTCAATGTTTGCAGAGCTATTACTACCCTTTTCTAAACAACCTGTTTGTCGTATTACATCGGGATCAAAATCATCTATATCCCCTCTTCCATCTGCAATTCCGCTTATTGGTGCATCTCCGCATACTGGTATTGACGATCTACAATCTGGGGTAAATTGCGCGTTACTAAGTAGTGTAAAAAAAAGAAATCCTACAACTAGTTTATATTGTGCTCGCATAAAGTATTTACTTGGTTGGAATGTTACATAACCATATTATAAGCGGCAAATAATAAAATTTATTGCATTACATCGAATATTTTTTTGCATAATCGACGAAATACCAATTTTACTTCTAGTTAAAATTTATCGTTTTAAGGTAAAATGACTACTGATATGTTTTGCAGTGACCATATCTCCTGTAGTATTTATATAATTTAGTTTAAACCAATAATCAGACTCAGGCAATAACTTACCTCCATAAGTCCCATTCCAAGAGTCGTTTCCTCGCAACTCTTTTAATAATTTACCATATCTATCAAAAATATGTACTACTGGCTGTTGCAAAGATTCCATTCCAACTATTTGCCAAGTATCGTTAACACCATCACCATTGGGAGTAAAATAATTATCAAAACCCACTACAACAATATCTTCTGTTACAAAACCACATCCGTTTTTATCTATAATAGACACCGTATGTGCACCCGCAGATACATTTGTAAAAACATTACTGTCTTGCACAAGAGAACCATCAATTTGATACTCAAAATCTCCATCAATATCAGTTTCTACAGTTACTTTATTATTCGCATTAAAATCTTCAATTATTATAGTAGAGATTGATGGTGTTTGACCTACAATAACATCTACAGTTACGCTATTAACACAAGTAATACCCATATTGGTATAACTAATATCTAAAACATAGGTTCCTGCTGAAGATACCTGAATAGTAGGTGTTGTTTCTCCACTTTGCCAATTGTAACTATAATTAGTATTTGGATTAGTTTCCCCTATTGTTTCCGAAGTTGCTCCTTCACACAAAAAAACTTCTGTATCTACTGTAGAAATAGGAGTCTCTACAATTGTAAAATTAAACTCCTCAGACACATCAAAACATTTAGAATTTTTTACTGATGTTGTTCTTACATAAACGGTAGTTGCACCAACCGCAGGACTGTATTGCATTGGCAAACTTAAAGCATTATTAAAAGCATCTGAGGGGGTTGCGTGGTAGCTTATAATAAAATCTGATGCAGACTGGCCACCCAGTGCTTCACTATTTTTAGACGTTAAATTAAATGGTAAATCCTCTTGACACAAAGTAACATCTGAAATAGAATTTGTTATTGGTGCTGTAGAAAAAGCAATTTGAACATCACTTATTAAAACATCTGCAGTATTAGAAATCACTTCTACCCTATACATTGCATCTGTAGTTACATCTAAAGTAGCATTTGTTTCACCTAAAATTTCTGTAAACCCTAGACCTACATCCCTGTACCAAGTATATGATGCTGTATTTGGTGTAGTAGCATCTAACCTAACAATATCACCATCACAAACTGCAATTGGCGGCCCCAATAAATTACTAATAATAGAGCAGTCTAATGCTGTATTTGGGTAGTCTATAAATATTTGTCCAGAAAACTGAATAGAAAAACCAGAGTTTAAATTGCTAAAATTGTTAATTAACAAGTAGTATTCTTCACCGGCTTCAACCGTTAACCAATCTTCATATTGCACATTAGTTGCTCCCGTTGGGTCCTCTCCTACTCCCGTAAAAGCATAACCGTCATCATTATCAAAAAAATTACAACGTACAGGATCTCCTAAACTACTACAATCACTTGCTTTATATAATGCAAAATCCCAATCTTCTGTAGTATCAAAACTAATATTAAAACCTAATTCACCAGCTTCTCCAGTTTTAAACCTATACCAAGCAGAGTTAGATTCTATTGCCCCAGACAAAGTACGCTCTAAACAACCAGTTTCTGCTGCGCCACCAAAATCGTCTACTCCATAACCATCTGTACCACCATTAGTTGGCGTATTATTACAAATAGGTATAGCATTACTACAATCTGCAGATACTTGCGCACTAACAGACAGCAATCCTAAAGTAAAGAAAAAAAACGCTATTGCGTAAAACCTTTTCATAGATTGGCAAAAGTTTATAATATGTAAAACTAAACCTTAACAAACTTTAGCACTAATTAATGTTGTCAAACACCTTAAACTATAACATTAAGTGCCATAATATGTATATCTTTGCATTTCTAAAAAATTTTAGGCTGATGAAAATAGAAAGCACTATAGAAGGGTTTGATGAAGAAATGGATAACGACCATTTATCTGCAGCTGAAAACACCCCTTTAAGAGAAGACGCTTTTGATCTTAATGACGACCAAAAGATAGAAAAAATACAAGCCAGTGTTAGAGATATATTAACTACACTAGGAATGGATTTAACAGATGACAGTTTAAATGACACTCCTAAGCGTGTGGCAAAAATGTTTGTTAAAGATATTTTTGGAGGCTTAAATCCTGATAAAAAACCAAAATCTTCTTCATTTGATAACAAGTACAAATACGGAGAAATGTTGGTTGAAAAGAATATTACACTTTACTCTACTTGTGAACACCACTTACTACCAATAGTTGGTATTGCACACGTTGCATACATATCTAAAGGTACGGTTGTTGGTTTATCTAAAATGAACCGTATTGTAGATTACTACGCAAAAAGACCACAAGTACAAGAAAGACTAAACATACAAATTGTTAGAGAATTACAAGAGGTTTTAGGAACAGAAGATGTAGCTTGCGTTATAGATGCAAAACACCTTTGCGTAAACTCTAGAGGTATTAGAGACATACAAAGTAGCACTGTTACTGCAGAATATGGCGGTAAATTTAAAGAACAAGCTACCCGTAAAGAATTTTTAGACTATATAAAGCTAGACACCAACTTTTAAACCCCTTTAGCCATAATGCAACTTTACAAAAATCAGACAATAAAAGTTTACAATTCCCTTTCTGGAAAAAAAGAAGAGTTTAAACCTATAAACGACGGACACATTGGTATGTATGTGTGTGGGCCAACTGTTTACAGTAATGTACACTTAGGCAATTGCCGTACGTTTATGTCTTTTGATATGATTTTTAGGTATTTTAAGCATTTAGGGTATAAAGTACGCTATGTACGTAATATTACAGATGCTGGCCATTTGGTTGATGATGCTGATGAAGGTGAAGATAAAATTGCAAAAAAAGCGCGTTTAGAACAAATAGAACCTATGGAAGTAGTACAACGCTACACCGTAGATTTTCATAACACGCTACAAAAATTTAATTTTTTACCTCCAAGTATAGAGCCTACTGCCACAGGACATATTATAGAGCAAATAGAAATTATTAAGGATATTATTGAAAAAGGATTTGCATACGAGGTTAACGGCTCTGTGTATTTTGATGTTGTTGAGTTTAACAAAACAAACAACTACGGTATTTTAAGCGGCAGAAAACTAGAAGATATGATTGCTAATACTAGAGAATTAGCAGCACAAAGCGATAAGAAAAATCCGCAAGATTTTGCACTTTGGAAAAAAGCAGAACCAGAACATATTATGCGCTGGCCTTCTCCTTGGGGAGATGGTTTTCCTGGTTGGCACTTAGAGTGTACTGCAATGAGTACTAAATATCTAGGTGAAACTTTTGACATTCACGGTGGCGGTATGGATTTAAAATTCCCGCATCATGAATGTGAAATTGCACAAGCACAAGCAAGCAATGGCGCCTCTCCAGTAAATTATTGGTTACACGCAAATATGCTTACATTAAACGGTAAAAAAATGTCTAAATCTACAGACAATAACATTTACCCTAATGAGATTTTTAACGGCGACAACAACATATTAAGCAAGGCATTTTCACCATCTGCCGTTAGGTTTTTTATGATGCAAGCACACTACACAAGTATTTTAGATCTTAGTAATGATGCTTTATTAGCATCTGAAAAAGGATACCTAAAACTAATGGAAGCTATTGCATCTTTAAAAGCAATAGAAACTGGTAATAAAACTGAATTTGACTTAGCAGCTTGGCAACAAAAATGTTATGATGCTATGAATGACGATTTTAATTCACCTATTCTAATTGCTCATTTATTTGAAGCCGTTAAGCACATTAACCTAATAAAAGATGGTAAAAAAACTATTACCAAAGAAGACAAAGAACTATTAGAGAATACTCTTAATGCCTTTGTATTTGATATTTTAGGACTTACTGGTGTTAATGAAGATTCTAACGGAAACTCAGAAAAACTAGAAGAGGTAGTAAACCTGCTAATACAATTACGTAATGATGCACGTAGCAATAAAGATTTTGCATTATCAGATCAAATACGTGACCAATTATTAGCAATGGGTATACAGCTTAAAGACGGTAAAGACGGTACTACTTTTAGTGTATCTTAAAATAAATTAAAATGATAAAAAAAATACTGATAGCACCACTTCTTCTATTAGTAAAAATATATCAAACAGTTATATCTCCTTTAACTCCGGCTAGTTGCAGATACTCTCCTACGTGCTCACAATACACGGTAGAGGCTTTAAAAAAGCATGGTTTATTTAAAGGCGGTTGGTTAGCCACAAAACGTATTTTTAGTTGCCACCCTTGGGGTGGCAGCGGCTACGACCCTGTTCCATAGAACAGCAATAAAATAATAGGATAAAATTAACTTATAATCACAGTTTCTTTTTTAGCCCCTTACTCAAAATACGTATATTAGCCATTCACAAAACGGAAAATAGATGCATTTTTTAAGTATATTATGGAACCCTAACGAAACTTTATTCAGTCTTGGACCAGTACAAATAAAATACTACAATCTACTATGGATTACCTCTTTTGCTTTAGGCTGGGTAATTATAAAAAAGATTTTTACTAACGAGAAAAAACCAATAGAGCAGTTAGATTCTTTATTTTTATACACCGTTATTGCTACAATGTTAGGCGCACGTTTAGGACATGTTTTCTTTTATGACTGGGCTCACTACCAAAACCATTTAATAGAAATATTATTACCAATTAGAGAAAACCCTAGCGGAAGGCTTTTTGGAATAATAACAGGTTATGAGTTTACAGGTTTTGCAGGTCTTGCTAGTCACGGTGCAGCATTGGGTGTAATTATAGGTATGTATTTATACAACAGAAAGTACCCTGATTATAAAATATTATGGTTGCTAGACAGACTAGTTGTTCCTGTTTCCTTAGGAGCTTTTTTTGTTAGACTAGGCAACTTTTTCAATTCTGAAATTAATGGAAAAATCACTGAAAAAGCATTTATTTTTGCGACAAAATTTATAAGAGATTCTGATGATATGCCAGCTTCTAGAGCTATGGCTTTAACAAAAGAAAGAACTGTAAGCGCAGCTTATAAAGCTATAGAAAACAACCCTAAATTTGCTTCAATTTTAGAAAGCATTCCTTTTAGACACCCTGCACAATTGTATGAAGGTGTTTGCTATATTTTTGTTTTCATCATATTATCATACTTCTATTGGAAAACAGATAAAAAGGACAAAGGCGGATTTTTATTTGGCTTATTTTTAATGCTATTATGGACCATCCGTTTCTTTGTAGAGTTTGTAAAGAAAAGTCAAGGTGGATTTGAAGAGTCTTTAGGCACATTATCTACAGGGCAATGGTTAAGTATTCCTTTTATACTAATAGGCGCATATTTTGTATTTAGACCTAAAAAAGCTTAAAATGAAAACATTAAAGAATTATTCTTTTTTATTAATTGCTATTATTTCTTTAGCATCAAGCTGTAAAGAAAACAAAACAGAAGTTATACAAACTCCTGAACCTGCTTTTACAAAAGAAGGTACTTTAACAATTACAAAGAGTACAGATAACACTAAAGCGTTAACTTTAGATATAGAAATTGCCGAAACAGATTACGAAACGCAAACTGGTTTAATGGAAAGAACTAGTATGAAAGAAAAACAAGGAATGTTATTTATTTTCCCTGATTCTAGAGTACATTCTTTTTATATGAAAAATACTAAAATAGCTTTAGATATTATTTATATTGATGAAAACTTACGTATTGCCAGTTTTCAAGAAAACGCAAAGCCATTAGACGAAACTGGCTTATCTAGTAAAGTACCTGTAATGTATGTTTTAGAAATTAATGCAGGATTATCTGAAAAATATCTGTTAGAAGTAGGCGACAAAATAGATTTTACTAAACTATAATTACAATGAAGTATCTTCTAAATGGCGAATCTTCTGAAAGATTATTATTTAGAAAATTAGTGCAATCTGACTTTAAAGATTGGTTGCCTTTTCATCAAGATCCAAGATCTTCAGAGTTTTGGGATGGCATTCCACAAGATGCCAATACAGCTTGCAAACAACAATTTAACAGAGCTTTTGAGCGCTACCAGTTTAATCTTGGTGGTATGAATGCGCTTATTTGTAAAAAAACAAATAAATTCATTGGCTTGTGTGGCTTACTGGTACAAACAGTAGACGATAAAGATGAATTAGAAATTGGCTACTCTATTCTTCCTAAATATTGGAAAAAAGGATACGCTACGGAAGCAGCTATAAAATGCAAAGAATATGCTTTTTCTAATAACTTTGCAGATTCTTTAATATCTATTATTCATATAGATAATATCCCCTCACAAAAGGTAGCCATAGCAAACGGAATGCACTTAAGCAAAACTACCAGCTACAGCAACAACCCAGTAGACATATACAGAGTATATAAATAAATTACAACTAATGCCACAGCATTACACCATTTTTACAAGCAACACATCTAATACAAAAGTATTTATTACATCTTTATTTAAAGGAAGCCATAATGCTGAATTTAACTTTTTAAAAGAAAAAAAGGTTGCTTTATTCTCTAAATCAGAAATACATAAATTTATTAGGGAAGAAGAAATTCACGATATAAAAACTATAACAAACAACACCTCTCAACATTTAAAAACAATGTCTAGTGGTGAGCAAAAAAAAGCATTACTTAACTACATTTTATCCCAAAAGCCCGATTATATTATTTTAAACAATCCTTATGATAATTTAGATGCAGCTTATCAAAAAACATTAAAAGATTTACTAATTAACATAGCTAAAGAAACCAGCTTAATTTTAACAATAAGCAGAATTGAAGATATGCTACCCATTGAGTCTAGCATATATAAATTACAAGAGAGTAATTTAAAAGCGTTTTCGTCATTAGAGACATATGTAACATCATTAAGTAATGAGCACACATTAAAACAACTTAAAATACTTAACAACACTAACGTTATTAACCACAAAAGCAAAGAACTTATTAGCTTTAAAAATGTTTCTGTTTCTTTTGAAGAGAAGCAAGTATTACAAAATATAAATTGGCAAATTAACAAAGGAGATTTTTGGCAGCTTATAGGTAAAAATGGAAGTGGAAAAACTACACTCCTATCTATGATAACCGGCGAGAACAGTAAAGGGTACGGACAAGAGTTGTATTTATTTGGACAAAAAAAAGGAACAGGAGAAAGTATTTGGGATATAAAAAAGAAGATTGGATACTTTACACCATCAATAGTAGACAGTTTTAAAGGAAACCACACGGTTAAAAATATGATTATTGGAGGTTTTACAGATGCTATTGGTCTTTACACAAAACCAACCGAAACTCAAATACAAATTGCTGAACAATGGTTAAGCATAGCGCAACTATTAGATTCAAAAAATAAATTATTTAATGAGATTACTGTGGGACAGCAACACTTAGTAATGCTATTAAGAGCTATGGTAAAACAGCCATTAGTATTAATTTTAGACGAACCAACAACTGGCTTAGACGATAAAAGTGCTTCATTATTTGTGAATCTTGTAAACCATATTGCCAGCAAAAAACAAACAGCAGTAATATTTGTATCTCACAGAAAAGAAAAAAATCTAGAACCCAGAGCTATATTGGAGTTACAAATTACACCAAAAGGTTCTACAGGAAATATTTTAAAATAAAAAAGCTGCTTACAAATTGTAAGCAGCTTTTTTTATCTTTTACAGATTAAGAATTATTCTTTGTCTTCTACAACAACATCTTCTTTACCTGATTGTATTCTTTTCTTTAAAGTATCAAACATAACTGGTGTTGCAATAAATAAAGATGAGTACGTACCTACAATAACACCTATTATCATAGCAAACATAAACCCTCTTAAAGATTCACCACCAAAAATAAAGATAGCAAGTAATACTACTAAAGTTGTTAAAGAAGTATTTAACGTTCTACTTAATGTACTGTTTAATGCTAAACCTACATTATCACCAGAACTCCATCCTCTTTCTCTTACTATTTCTCTAATACGGTCAAAAACAACAACGGTATCATTTAAAGAGTAACCAATTACTGTTAATATTGCCGCAATAAATGCTTGATCTATCTCCATATTAAATGGCATCACCTTACCTAATAAAGAGAACACACCTAATACTACTAATACATCATGGAATACCGCTACAACAGCTCCTAAAGAGAATTGCCACTTACGGAAACGGAATAAGATATATAAGAAAACTACAAATAACGATCCTAAAATTGCCCAAACAGCATTTTTCTTAATATCATCTGCAATAGTTGGTCCTACTTTTTTAGATTTTAATATACCTATAGACACATCATCTGTACCACCATTATTAAACTCCTCTAGAGTTAAACCACTTGGCAATAAGTTTTGTAATGATGTAAATAATTTTTCTTGAATTTCTTCATCAACAGCTATATCCTCTGCGTCTACTTTGTATGAAGTAGTTATCATTATCTGATTATCCTCACCAAAAGTTTTAACATTAGTACCACTACCAAATACTTCACTTAAGTTTGAAGAAATTTCAGCTGTATTCACATTCTGATCAAAACGAACCTGGTAAGTTCTACCTCCAACAAAATCTACACCTTGCTGCAAACCATTAGTTGTTAAAGAAAATAATGCTACAATAATTAATAATCCAGAAATGATATAAGCAATCTTTCTTTTCTTAAGGAAATCTATACTTAAGTTCTTGAAAAGGTTTCTTGTTAATCCTGTACAGAATTCTAAAACTTTTCCTTTACTACCTGTATAACCTTCAACAAATAATCTAGTTACAAATATTGCTGTAAATAAAGATGTTGCAATACCTATTAATAAAGTAGTAGCAAAACCTTTAATTGGTCCAGAACCAAATATAAATAAGATAATAGCTGTTAGACCAGTTGTAATGTTTGCATCTAAAATAGAAGACAATGCATTACTAAAACCATCAGATATAGCTAAAGCCTGACCTTTACCTTTTGCCAACTCTTCTTTTATACGCTCAAAGATAAGTACGTTTGCATCAACAGACATACCTATTGTTAATACAATACCAGCAATACCAGGTAATGTTAATACAGCACCTAAACTTACAAGCACACCAAATATTAATAAGATGTTTAATAACAATGCAATATCTGCAGCTACACCGGCTTTACCGTAATAGAAAACCATCCAAACTAATACCAATGCCATTGCAATTAAGAAAGACATTAAACCACTATTAATAGACTCATGTCCTAATGATGGCCCAACAACTTCTGACTGAATAATATCTGCTCTAGCAGGTAACTTACCAGCTCTTAGAACATTTGCAATATCTTTTGTTTCTGTAATTGTAAAATCTCCAGAGATTTCTGTACTACCACCAGATATACCACCTACAACAGAACAACCTGGAGCAGTATAAACTCTATTATCTAAAACTACAGCAATACCAGTTTGGTTTAAGTTAACCTCACTTGTAAATTTTTGCCATTGTTTAGCCCCTTTAACGTTCATATCCATACCAACTGCTGGTCTGTTAAACTGGTCAAACTGAGCACGTGCAGCACTAACTACATCTCCACTCATTTTAGGAGCATTATCTCTATTACCTTTTAATGCAT
Source organism: Cellulophaga sp. (assembly GCF_039943695.1). Classification (NCBI taxonomy): domain Bacteria; kingdom Pseudomonadati; phylum Bacteroidota; class Flavobacteriia; order Flavobacteriales; family Flavobacteriaceae; genus Cellulophaga; species Cellulophaga sp. Next base: position 27,661 of record NZ_JBDVAA010000129.1, read on the forward strand.
ATAAGCCAACAACCTCAGAACCCTTAGAAGGACGTTCCCAAGCAAATTTAACGTGCTGTATAGCATTTGGTATTAATCTTTTAATTTCTGGCATACTAAGGTACTCATTAACCTTAGCCGTATCTTTTATGGCAAATTCTGCAATAACAAAACCTGCACTAGGAATTCCTTTTATTAAATCTCCTAAAGGATTTATTTGTGTAGCCACATCTAAAGAATCCTGAGTAACATCTGATAATAAAGAATCTATTTCAGATTCTGGTTTAGACTCAGTATCTTCTGCAGTAGCCGTTTTTGTATCTACTAAAGATCTTAACTTTTCATTAGCTGCATTTATAAATTGCATAACGTTAGGATCGTTTTTAGGATACGTTTCCCAAAACTCTAACTGTGCAGTACTAGAAAGTAACTCTTGTGCTCTTGCTTTATCTTTTGCCCCTGGTAATTCTACCAAAATACGACCAGATGTACCTTCTCTTTGTATGTTTGGTTGTGTAACACCAAAACCATCTATACGTTCTCTTAATACTTCAAAAGCAGATTCTACAGACTCATCAATTTTTTTACGAATGATAGATTTCACTTCTTCATCAGAAGCTTCCATAGATTTTATTTCTTCACTTAATGATTTTGTAAAGAAAATATCAGGAGAAGCATATTTTAAATCACCCTTATTAGCATCAAAAGCTTCAAAAAATAAATCTACATATGTTTTATCACTGCTTTTAGAAGCCTCATCAGCATCTTCTAAAGATTTAAGAAAAACAGGGTTTTTAGTATTATTTGCTAAACCAGATAAGATATCTTTTATCTTAATTTGAAGCGTTACATTAATACCACCCTTAAGGTCAAGCCCCTTGTTTAATTCTTTCTTTTTAGCTTCTTCATAGCTAGTATAACCAAATACAGATTCGCCTCCAATAGAGTCTAAATATCTAGTTTCCAATGCTTCTCTTTTGCTTGCAAAATCATTTTCTGATTCAGAAATTTTGCTAGCTGCATAAGTTGCTGCTTCATTTTCAATCTTACTACTTATAAAAGTATAGGATAATTGATAGATACTTACGATCCCAAATAAAAAAGCAAACAGCTTTATAAGTCCTTTATTATACATTAGTTTTTGTTTATTATTGGTAATTTTATATAGCGTGCAAATATATCATTTAAGATAAGAATTGCCAATATATTTACAATATTATATAAAATAAGGGTGTACAAATAAATTTGTCACCCTTATTCTAATCAATTTCTTATAAATATTATAATTCTAAAAGTGCGTTAGTTTTAGAAACTCCTGCTGCACTTTCTTGCATTTTTGCTTTTTCAGCATCACTAAGTTCAATCTCTACTATTTTCTCTATACCGTTTTTACCTAAAATAACTGGCACACCAATGCAAAGATCATTTAAACCGTACTCACCCTCTAACAAAGTAGAACATGGGAACATTTTCTTTTGATCACAAGCAATAGCCTGTACCAAACCAGAAACTGCTGCACCTGGAGCATACCAAGCACTTGTTCCTAACAACTTAGTTAATGTAGCACCACCAACTTTGGTATCTGCAGCAACTTGCTCTAATCTTTCTTCAGATAAAAACTCAGAAACCTTTACACTGTTTCTAGTAGCGTGCGCTGTTAATGGAACCATTCCTGTATCACTATGACCACCAATAACCATACCGTCTACATCAGAAATAGGAGCTTCTAAAGCCTCTGCTAATCTGTATTTAAAACGTGCACTATCTAAAGCACCACCCATACCAATAATTCTGTTTTTAGGCAATCCTGTAGTTTTATGTACTAAATATGTCATTGTATCCATTGGGTTACTAACAACAATTATAATTACCTCTGGAGAGTGCTTAATTAAGTTTTCTGAAACTGTTTTTACAATACCAGCATTAATACCAATCAATTCTTCTCTCGTCATTCCTGGTTTACGAGGAATACCAGATGTTATAACAGCAATATTAGAACCTGCAGTTTTAGAGTAATCATTAGTAGAACCAACAATTTTAGTATCAAAACCATTTAAAGATGCTGTTTGCATTAAGTCCATTGCTTTACCTTCTGCATATCCTTCTTTAATATCTAACACAACAACTTCTGATGCAAAATTTTTAATTGCAATGTATTCTGCACAACTAGCGCCTACTGCACCTGCACCTACTACCGTTACTTTCATAAGTATATATTTATTTAATTTTTAATGATTTGTTTACTGACCGTAAAAATAAAGAATTTTAACATTATAAATAAGGTATACAGCAACTTTAATATTCTTTTATAGGTATTAAAATGATTAAAACTTAGTTTAATGTTAAAGAAAGATGTATTTAAACGAAAAACCACAAAAAAAGGTGCTATACATCGATAATAATGAAATACACAACAAAATACTGCGTTAGAACAATATCCAAATTAATAAAAATACCTACTTATGAAAAAACCCCTACATTTTTTCATAGCGACTTTTGTGTACATTACAATATTTAGTTGCTCTGAAATTCCCGAAAACAACGATCCTATTCTTGGAATATGGGCTAAAACAACAACATCAGAATCTGGCGTAGATTCTAAACAAGAATGGATTTTTAACGATGCATACAAAGGAAGGTTTCATAGTTACACTAATGATAACGTGGCTTTTTTAACTGATTTTAGATGGGTAATAGAGGGCGACACCTACACTATTACGTATCCAGAGACTGATATGCCAAGTGACCAAGTAAAGATTAAAACAACAGAAGCAGCCAATAGCACAGAAAGAACCTCTGAAAATGCTTCTGCTACCGTTATATTAGAAGAAACAAACGGAGAAACTTTGGCCTTTAGAGAATAAAGCATAATAAAGTTTTTCTACCCAAAAAAGCCCTAGAAACTAATCTAGGGCTTTTTTATTCTTTTTAATATTATTACTTACTATCTAAAACCAAAATTAACACCAAAAGACAAGTTGTTATACTTTGCCATAGAGTAATCTGCGTGTATTCTAAAAAATCCTAACTTTAGCTTTGCACCAATGTTACCTGTAACACCACTAGCATCTGATTTTATAGAAAAAGGATCTGTATAGGTATCTCCTATAAATGGACCAGACTGAACCCTGTAAGTACCTAACACATCTACAGTAGATTTACCCGTTAAGTATCCTAAACCGCCATAAAAGTTAATTATTGGCATTTTAGTAGACACAACTGCCTGAAAAACCCAGGTATTCATTTTCATATCTAATCGTTGGTTTTCACCTGCAATTACACCTTGGTCTGTAAAATCATACATACCTGTTAAATGCGTATACCCAATAACACCAGATATTGCAACAGGTAATATTTTATCTGCTGGTAAGAGCTTAGTAAAATCGTGCTGCAGACCAACACCAAACATACCTACTTCTACATCATCAGTCTTTATTTTTGGTAAAAACCTAGCTTTTATTTCTGTTCCTTTTATTAAACCTACACTGGCTTGTATAAATGCAGACGGTACAAAGTTTATATTTTCTGATGCTAAACCAGATGGAAGTTCAAATTCTTCTCTAAATAATCCGTTTTCATCTTCAACAAAAACATTTATACCTTCTATATCTCCTAAACCTGAAGAAACTTCTTTGGAAATACTACCATCTACAAATTGCAAATTTTCATAATCCTCTGTATTTAATATAAATGATTTTTTATCACTTGGAGACTGCGCCATATTACCAATAATAGAAATCTCAAAACCTCCTAAAGGTTTTGCGTCTGCAGTATTATACCATCCTCCAGAGATACTATAAAGCATACCTTCGGACACAGGTGATAAATAATCATTAATAAACTTATTTGCATCATCTACACCTGCAGCAAAAACTTCATTTGCGCTAGATTGGGCAGATGTGTAAGCACTTAACGCCAAGAAAATAACTAAACTAAACTTTTTCATAGAATTGTTTTTTTTATAAAACTAAAAAACTCGCACCAATGGTGCGAGTTTTTGTTGTATAAACTTACTTTATTATGCATCAATGTTTGCATAAACGGCATTTTTCTCTATAAACTCTCTTCTAGGAGGTACTTCATCTCCCATTAACATTGAGAATACACGGTCTGATTCTGAAGCACTTTCAATAGTAATTTGTCTTAATGTTCTAAAATCTGGATTCATTGTAGTATCCCACAATTGCTCCGCATTCATCTCCCCAAGACCTTTATACCTTTGTATACCTACGCTACCATTAAAGCTATCAGCAATTTCATCTCGTTCTTTGTCTGACCAAGCATACCTTTTCTTTGTTCCTTTTTTAACTAAGTATAATGGAGGTGTTGCTATATAAATATGCCCTGCCTCTATTAATTCTCTCATAAAACGGAAGAAAAAAGTAAGAATTAAAGTTTCAATATGACTACCATCTACATCGGCATCACACATAATAACTACTTTATGGTATCTTAATTTTTCTAAGTTTAGTGCTTTACTATCTTCCTCTGTACCAATAGTAACACCTAGAGCTGTATATATATTTTTAATTTCTTCGTTTTCAAAAACCTTATGTTGCATTGCTTTTTCAACATTTAAGATTTTACCACGAAGCGGTAATATTGCCTGAAAATTTCTGTCTCTACCTTGCTTGGCAGTACCACCCGCCGAATCTCCCTCTACAAGGAACACTTCGCATTTTGTAGCATCTTGCTCAGAACAATCTGATAATTTTCCAGGTAAGCCACCTATACTCATTACCGTTTTACGCTGTACCATTTCACGAGCCTTAGTAGCTGCATGACGTGCTTGCGCAGCCAAAATAACTTTCTGTACAATTACTTTAGCATCATCCGGATTTTCTTCTAAATAATTAGTCAACATTTCTGATACCGCCTGACTTACTGCAGAAGATACTTCTCTGTTTCCTAATTTAGTTTTTGTTTGCCCTTCAAACTGTGGTTCTGCTACCTTTACAGATACAATTGCAGTTAAACCCTCTCTAAAATCATCACCTTGAATTTCAAACTTTAACTTCTCTAACATTCCTGAAGCATCTGCATACTTCTTTAAGGTAGATGTTAAACCTCTTCTAAAACCAGAAAGGTGTGTACCACCTTCATGTGTGTTAATGTTATTTACGTAAGAGTGAAGATTTTCTGAATACGATGTGTTATACACCATAGCAACCTCTACAGGAATACCATTTTTTTCACCTTCCATAGAAACAACTTCACGAATAAGTTGCTCTCTGTTACCATCTAAGAATTTTATAAATTCTTTAAGACCTTCTTCAGAAAAGAAAACTTCTGATAAAAACTCTCCTTTTTCATCGGTAACTCTTTTATCTGTAATTGTTATAGTTACACCTTTGTTAAGGTAAGCTAACTCTCGCATTCTACTAGAAAGCGTTTCATAGCTATACTCAGTAGTTTGCGTAAAAATAGTATCATCAGGATAAAAAGTAACTATTGTACCAGTTTCATCTGTATCACCTATACTTTTTACAGGATACAAAGCTTTACCTTTAGAATACTCTTGTTCCCATATTTTACCTTCTCTAAAAACAGTTGCTTTTAGATGGTTAGATAATGCGTTAACACAAGATACACCTACCCCGTGCAAACCACCAGATACTTTATATGAATCTTTATCAAACTTACCACCTGCACCAATTTTAGTCATTACAACCTGTAATGCAGAAACACCTTCTTTTTTATGAAGACCTACTGGTATACCCCTACCATTATCTTTGGTAGTGATAGAACCATCTTCATTTATTGTTACACTAATAGTATCACAATGACCACCCATTGCCTCATCAATAGAGTTATCTACTACCTCGTAAACTAAGTGGTGCAAACCTCTAACACCAACGTCACCAATATACATTGAAGGACGCATACGTACGTGCTCCATACCCTCTAGGGCCTGAATACTGTCAGCTGAATAATTATTCTTTTTTGCTTCTTCGCTCATTATATATATATTATTGTGCTTAATTTCATCATAAAAAATACAACCTAACAAATATAAAATATTGAGTTCTTAATTTTAAACGGTTTTAAGACTGTTTTAAAATAGTTATTAACATTTTCTTTGCAACAGAGAACACTGCTTAAACACGCTTAAATTGATTTTTAAGATGTATTTGATATAAAACTCAGATTTTACAAATTATAAAATAAAATAAAATGCTCTTAAAAGGCTTTAAACGAAAAGGAGCACCAATACATTGGTGCTCCAAAAAGACTAATTATAATTAAAACCCTAGAATAGGCTATAATTCAAGTTATATTTTACTTTTTAATATGCTTCATCATGTACGTTAGCTATTGCTCTACCAGAAGGGTCGTTCATATTTTTAAACGCTTCATCCCATTCTAAAGCTGTTGCTGTACTACAAGCTACACTTGCCTCTTGCGGTACACTTAATGCTGCTGCATCACTAGGAAAATGTCCTTCAAAAATAGTTCTATAATAATACTCTTCTTTGTTTAATGGTGTATTAATAGGAAAACGAAATGCTGCATTTTCAATTTGCTCATCTGTTATTTCTTTCTCAACCAATTCTTTTAAAGTATCAATCCAGCTATATCCTACACCATCAGAAAACTGTTCTTTTTGTCTCCACGCTACGCTTTCTGGTATCATATCTTCAAACGCCTTACGAACTACCCATTTCTCCATACGTTCCCCGTTAATCATTTTATCTTTAGGGTTAATACGCATAGCAACATCCATAAATTCTTTATCTAAAAATGGTACACGACCTTCAATTCCCCAAGCAGCTAAACTTTTATTAGCCCTTAAACAATCGTACATATGTAACTTATCTAATTTACGTACAGTCTCTTCATGAAACTCTTTTGCATTTGGCGCCTTATGAAAATACAAATAACCACCAAATAGCTCGTCTGCGCCTTCACCAGACAATACCATTTTTATACCCATAGACTTAATAACACGTGCCATTAAGTACATTGGTGTAGAAGAACGAATGGTAGTAATATCATACGTTTCTATGTTATAAATAACATCTTTAATAGCATCTAAACCTTCTTGAATTGTAAATTTAATTTCATGATGTACAGTACCAATATGATCTGCTACTTTTTTTGCAGCAGCCAAATCTGGTGATCCTTCTAATCCAACAGAAAAAGAGTGTAGTTGTGGATACCAAGCATCTGCTGTATCACCACTTTCTATACGTTTTTGTGCATATTTTTTTGCAACAGCAGAAGTTACAGAAGAATCTAAACCACCAGACAATAATACTCCGTATGGTACATCAGACATTAACTGTCTGTGAACCGCTGCTTCTAAAGCTTCTTTTACTTCTTGTATGCTAGTTTCGTTTTCTTTAACAGCATCATACTCCATCCAATCACGAGAGTACCATTTTTTTAACTCACCATCTTTACTATGTAAGTAATGACCAGGAGGAAATAATTCTATTTTTGTACAAGTACCTTCCAATGCTTTTAATTCTGATGCAACGTAGAACGTACCGTTTTTATCCCAACCCATATACAAAGGAATAATTCCCATATGGTCACGAGCAACAAAATATTCATCTTTATCGGCATCATAAATAGTGAAACCAAAAATACCATTTAACTCATCTAAAAAATCCACTCCCTTTTCTTGATACAAAGCCAAAATAACCTCGCAATCAGATTCTGTCTGAAAATCATATGTACCTTTAAACTGCTTACGTAATTCTCTGTGATTATATATTTCTCCATTGGCAGCTAATATTAATTTACCATTAGGACTTAATAATGGTTGTTTACCAGAAGCCGGATCTACAATTGCCAAACGCTCGTGTGCTAAAATAGCTTTATCGTCTGCGTATATACCACTCCAGTCTGGACCTCTATGTCTAATTTTTTTAGACATCTCTAACAACTGAGGTCTTAAAGCCTCAGTGCTTTCCTTTACATCAAATGCACAAACTATTCCACACATATTATTAATCTTTATATCAATTTGATTACAAAGATGAATTAAAGGTTTCAATTTAAAAACACATACGCTTATATTGATTTCAATTTGAAACATTTTAAACTATATTACAAGTTATTTAATACGAAGAAAGAGTATTGCAATAAAAAAAACAATCATTTTGTAAGTTGGCATAATTTTAGCGACCATATAATTCATTACTGCGAAAATGTCGCTAAATTTGAAAAACACAAAAAACAAACATTTATGAAAAGATTAATTGCATTATCAGCACTTGTATTAACTATGGTATTTACTACTAACGCAACTGCTCAAAAATTTCCTGGCTTAGATAAAAGTCCGGCCGACATTGCCTCTCAACCATCTAGCTACAAAATTTCAAAAAAGAACATACGTGTTGTTTATAGTCGCCCTCAATTAAAAGGAAGATTAGTAAAAGATTTGGCTCCTGCAGGAAAAGTATGGAGAACTGGCGCTAATGAGGCTGCAGAAGTTACTTTTTACGCAGATACAAAATTTGGCGGTAAAACAGTAAAAGCTGGTACTTACTCTTTATTCTCTGTACCTGGAGAAAAAGAATGGACTGTAATTTTAAATAAAAACTTAAACCAATGGGGTGCTTACTCTTATGAGAAAGATGCTGACGTTATTAGAGTTACAGGTAATGTATCTAAAAGTAAAGACGCTATAGAAGCTTTTTCTATTACTTTTACAGATACTGATATGGTAATGGGCTGGGGAACTACTATAGTTTCTGTACCTTTTTCTATTTAATTAGCAGTACACTTTAAATATAAAAACCCGAAGCTACATATAGCTTCGGGTTTATTTTTGGGCTTTTAAGTTTTTCTATAACTATTTTACTTGCTTACCTCCTATAAAAACTTGTTCTGCTGTTATGGTTGGAATATTAGAAGCTTCAACCTCCATAATATTATCACTTAAAATTACAAAATCTGCTTTTTTACCTGGCTCAATACTTCCTTTTTCATTTTCTTCAAAATTAGAATAAGCAGCCCAAATTGTCATCCCTTTTAATGTCTCTTCTCTAGACAAAGCGTTTTCCATTTGAAAACCACCTTCTGGATAGTTTTTAGTGTCTTTTCTGGCTACAGCTGCATAAAACGTTAAAAACGGACTTACACGTTCTACCGGGAAATCTGTTCCTAAAGCAACAACACCAGCTATATCTAATAATTTTTTAAATGCATAAGCACCTTTTACACGCTCTTCTCCCAGCCTGTCTTTTGCCCAGTACATATCACTAGTTGCATGCGTTGGCTGCACAGATGGTATAATTCCTAGTTTAAAATAATCAAAATCTTTTGGCGCAATAACCTGTGCGTGTTCTACTTTCCAACGTCTGTCTTTTGTATTTTTTAATGCCGATTTATAAGCTCGTAAAACCGCTACATTAGCAGAATCTCCAATAGCATGCGTATTCATTTGGTAGTCGGTTTTTGCAATTCTTTTAGCAAGACTATTTATTTTTTCTACAGGAGTTACCATAGCACCATAATGATTGTGCTTGTCCGAGTACTCTTCTTTTAAAGCCGCACCTCTAGAACCTAGTGCACCGTCTCCGTACACTTTTACAGAACGAACATTTAATCCGTCTGTTTTTACAATTCCTTTAGTTAAGTAATAATCTAAATTTTCTTTGTTTGCACTTATCATAGCATAAACACGGATATCCATTTCTCCGTTTTGCTGCAAGCTATCTATAATTTCTATAGTTTGCTTATCTAAACCTGCATCATTAACCGTTGTTAACCCATAATCTACACATATTTTTTCTGCATCTTTTAATGCTTGTGCTTGAGTTGCTATACTTGGTTTGGGCAAAACATCATCTATTAAAACCATTGGATTATCTACCAAAACACCTGTAAGTTCATTATTAACCTTTACAATTTCACCTCCACTAATTTTAGTGTCCTTTGTAATTTTAGCAAGGTCTAATGCATATTGATTTACAATGTATGCGTGGCCATCTACACGCTCCAAAACAACAGGAATTGAAGGAAAAAGAGAATCTAAAGCCTCTTTTGTTGGAAACTCTTTTACTTCCCAATCATTTTGGTCCCAACCTCTACCTCTTATAAATGTTTTGGTATTAGTTTTTTGAAAAGCAGAAACACGTTTTACCACCTCATCAAAACTTTTGGTATCAATTAAATCTACCACTTGCTGGTTCATCCCTAATCCAAAAAAATGACAATGCGCGTCTATTAAACCCGGAGTAATTGTTTTACCACCGGCGTCTATTGTTTTGTCTGATGCATACTTTTCTGCAATTTCTTCTGCAGTACCAACAGCTACAAATAAATCATCTTTTACAGCAAAAGCTTGTGCTTTTGCAAACGTAGAATCTACCGTATAAACATTTGCATTGGTAACAATATAGTCTACCTTTTCTTTTTTAGGATTACAAGCCGCAATTACCAGCAGTAATACAAGTGTTAATTTTTTCATTAGTTTTTGAGTTTTTTCAAAAATAACGAAATAATAAGATTTAAAATAAATTAATAAAAACGAACACCATAAGTATGGCATTATTTGCTTAACATACCAAGAATATATGTAGTACCAGAATCATAACCTGTACCAAAGAAAAGTTCATCTCTTGTTATAATTGATTCTACAAACAAGTATTTCCTTATTTTACACGTAAGCAAATCATCTTTTAACTCTTGCATTGCTTTTAAGGCAAGTAGATTTAACAGTCCGTTAAACACCAAAACTTTATACTTTTCACTTAGTTTGTGCTTTTCTATAAACACATCTAATTCCTCAAAATTGCTTAGTAACAAGTAGCGCCTTTTTGGTAGATATTTTGTATCAGAATTCCAATCTAAATCTTCATCTGGTTTATTTTTAGAACCTGCTATGTAAATTGTAGTTTTAATTTTTCCATTATCAAATTGTGGAAATGATAAATCAGCAAGTCCAAAATAGATTGATTTAATGTCTTTAGGTATAGATTCTCTTTTTAAAACCTCTACCAACCAATCTTTAAACTCTAAATATAGCTTGTGTTCATCTATATTTAAAATTGGGAAATTACGCCGCAATAAAACTTTTTTAATTTGATTGTAACCAAATTGAATATCTAAGGACTGCTCTATTTGCTTTTCAAATAGAGCATCTATAAGTTTCCAGTTTAATGCTTTGCTTAAATTATTATACAACATTTAATTAATCTCTATTAAATCTCCATATAATTTTAATTACTATTAAAACTACACCTAAAACCCACCACATACTTTCTTTAGAATCCTCTTTTACATATGTAGATACCTTATCTTTTGCTGCTATTTTTTCAGCTTCATTGGCATCTAACACAAAAGTATTACAAGTGTCTTCAAAAGTTGGTTTTCTACCAGTTAAAGAACAATTTATTCCTGTATTGGGATCAAATTTTCTTTTTTCACATTTTTTACACAGTACTAATTGTTCTGATAAATTCATTATAAAGTTTTAAATGGTTCATTAATTATTTATGAATCATTTACATAAAGTGAAACTTAATAACGTTTAAATATGTGTTTTTATTACCAGTTAAATTTATAAGTTGCCCCTGCAAGTACTTGGAAGCCCTGAACTGGATAATTTGCCCAACGTTGGTAGTTGTTATTTGCTATGTTTGCTGTTTTTACAAAAAGTGATAATTTCTCATCTAAACGGTAACCCACGTGCGCATTAGCATCAAAATAACTATCTAAAGTTACTACTGTAGACACAAAATCTTGTGGTTGTGTACCAGTTGCCGCAACAGAACCTAAATCTTCTCTTTCACCTACAAAGAATAAGTTAGCTCCCATAAACCATTTTTCATTAATTTGATAATCCAAAAATAAAGATCCCTTTACTTTTGGTAAGTTCCAAGCAGGATTGTCTGTTTCTGTTGTGTAGCTAAAAACCTCAGCATTTATACCTAAAGCAAAGTTTCTGTTTACATCTACATTTAACTCTCCAAAGAATGAAAATGTTTTTATATCATCATAAAAAATATCAAATGTATTCCCTAAATGATAATCTTTATCTTCATCTGCTCTAAAAGCATTTTCTGGATTTAACTTATATAAAGCTCTATTATTTTCTGCCGTATAAGATGCCTTTACATTGTAACCTAAATTAGTTAACAATTGCCCTTTTAAACCTGCATAGGCATTGTACTGACTATCGGTTGGTAAAATTGTAAGTGTTGGAGATACAAATGGATTCTCATCTACAAAATCGTGATAAGAATTTTGATGTAAATCTCCCTCTATACCGCCATATGCAATTGCTGTTTCTCCAGACAATCTGTATGAAGCTGTTACTGCAGGGTAAATATACAAGTTACTATCGCTAGCCTCTGTATCTAAACCATATACTACATTAGCTCCTAAATTTAAAGTAAGGTCATCTCTTAATATTACCAAGCTAGGGTTTACACCAAACTGTACCTGACCAAATTTAATTTCGCCAGTATTATCTGTGTTATTTAAACTAGCATTTTTAAATTTACCACCAAGGTAATCTAGTTTTACATTAAAGTTAATTAACTCATTAGAAATTGGCACTTCTACAGCTGCGTTAATAACCGCTCTATTTTCTCCGGATTCTGTTGCATCCCAAAAACGTCTTAACAATACATCACCACCTTTAATTAGGTAATCTTCCATCTTAAGCTCACCTCCAAGTTCTGCATCAAAATAATGTTGTTTTTCATCTATAAGACTTTCTGGTATTGTACCTAAAGCATCTTCTGTAACACCATACCAACTGTATAACTTATGTTGTAAAGCTAAATTGGCATTCCATTCTAAATCTCTTTCTCTTCTTGTATAAATACCTTTTACTTTAGTATCGTAAAAAACATTATCTACAGGAGCTTCTTCTATATCTCCACGAGAAGAATGATGGTTTAACCCTACATCTAAAGTTTCGTTTCTGTTAATAGGTCTGCTTGTATAAAAATCTACCAAAGCATTGTTGTAATTTCCCAAACCTAAAGAAGCATAAGAATTAAATAACTCCTCTGGTTTTTTCTTTTTTACAGCAGTGGCTTTACCCTTTGCTGGTGTAAATGTAGAAGCTACAGGCACAGAAAAAATACTATAATTAATTGGCTTTTTCTTTAATTCTACCGCCCCATTAATAACAGGTGTAGATTTTAGTTTAAAAGCATCTGCAATAGTTGGCTTGTATGCTTTTACTACCGTTACAGTCTCTGTTCCTAAATCTTTTTCTTCTTTATCCTTGTCTTTATCTTGTGCAAAGGCAATTGGTGCCAATCCTAAAAATAAAGTTATAGTTATATAGATATACTTTTGCATAGTGTGTTCTTAATATTAGTTACCTTTTTTTTAGTTGCCATCTGGACTTATAGACGAGTTGCTATGTGCTTCCTTGGTTTTAATAAGTCGCTGTTCTGTTTGTGCCTCTGCAACTATGTCTGGGTAACTGCTAAAGTTTTTTATAATATTTTCTAAAATATAATTTGCTTGGTAAGCGTCTCCCAATGCATCGTAATTTTTAGCCATAACTAACAAGCCTTTTCCTGCCCATTCTTTATATCCTGAAAAATCTTTAACCAATGTTTGCACTGCTGCAGAAGAAGCCTCATAATCTTGCTCCTTGTTTTTAAAGTATGCATTGTAATACCAAGCCTCTGCACCTCTTTCTCCTGTTGCTATTTTTTGTACCGTAGCATATGCTTCTTTTGCTTTAACCTCATCGTTGGTTTTAATAGCAGAACGTGCTATCATAATATGAGCATCACTTTTAATACGGTTATCTATGCTCTCTGTAGCTAACACTTTTTCTGCATAAGCAATAGTTTTGCTATAGTTCTTTTGATTGTAATAACCTTTCATTAAGTTAGACTGTGCAAAGGTTACATTTTGTTTAATATTTGCTGTTTGCTCTAGTTTCTTTAAGTAAGGAAAAGCATCTGTGTATTTATTATCTCCTATATAAATTTCACATACACGCGCTATTGCCTGCTCTGTAAATTCTGCAGCTCCTTGGTCTGCAACGTATTTATAATGTGGTAATGCATTTGCTTTTTGCCCTTTGCCAAAATACAATTGCGCTAGTTTAAAGTTTGCGTCTAAAATATGAGAACCGTTAGGAAATTCTTTAATGTAATTCTCATAACCTCTAATAGCCGCATCTGTTTTATTTTCTATAAATTGTTTTTCAGCAGAATCATAGGTAGCATTATCTAATTCGGAATCTGTAACTTCTACAAAATCTAAATCTCTAACCCAGTTTGCATACTCATCTACCCTACCAAGATCTACATAAACTAGTTTTGCTGTTGCTACAGCTTGTATTGCCTCTTGTGTTTTGGCGTGGTCACGCACAACTGTTTTAAATTTAGCTAAGGCTTTTTCATTTCTACTTGCGTTATAGTGCACTAAACCTTGGCGTAGTAATGCTCTTGGCACTAAACTACTTCCTTTATAGTCGCTAATTAATTTATTATATGCTTGTAAACCTAAATCTTCCTTACCTAATTTAATGTATGTGTTTCCTAACTCATACAAAGCATCATCCTTTAAAGTAGATTTGTTATACTTTGTTACAAAGCTTTTTAGTTCACTAATTTTAGTATCACTCTTACCAACAAAACCATAACTTAGAGCTCTTTGGTAAGCTGCATAATCTTTTTGTCCGCCTCTGTTTTTTAAAGCGATATTATACGTTTCAATAGCTGGCCAATACTTACTAGTTACAAAGTAGCAATCTCCCAAACGCAAATAAGCATCGTTTAACTTAGCCTCGTCTTCTGGTTTACTATCTGTATATTTTTTATAGTATGATGTTGCATTTACGTAATCATTCAGCTTAAAATAAGTATACGCTAAATTATAATCTAACTCCTTATTTTCTTCTGTAGAAACAGACATTGGATTTTGCTGAAAAGCCACAAACGATACCAAGGCATCATCAAACTTATTTACTAAATAAAGTGATTCTGCTTTCCAGAAATTTGCTCTGGCTTTAAATTTTGGTTCTTCGGCATTATCTAAAGACAAATTAAACGCATCTAAAGCTTTATTGTAATCTTGCTCTAAAAACAATTCTACGCCTCTGTAAAAAGCAACCTTTTGGTACGTTTCTTTACTAGCATAATTTTTATTCTTCTCTAACAACTCCAAAGCACCTTTGTAATTTTTAGATGTAATGTAAGAATCTACTAAAAGCTCTTGAATTTCTTTAGCGTGCTCACTATCTGGGTAGTTTTCTAAATATTTAGTTAGTACTGCTGGCACAGGCTCGTATGCATTACCAATTTCATAACTAAGTCTGGCATAGATTAAATAAGCATCTTTTTTAATTTGCTCAGAATAATCCATCTGAGATGCATTTTTAAATGCATTTAAAGCTTCTTGTTTTTTATCTAGTTTTAAATAACATTCTGCTAAATGGTAATATGCGTTTTGAGACACACTGTTATCTCCATCTATAATATTATTAAACTGGTCTATACCATTTGCGTAATCTCCTTGCTTATAGTAACTGTAACCAAGCAAATAATAATCTGTATTACTCCATTTACCACGTTTACCTTTGTATTCTGTTAAGTAAGGTATAGCATTATTGTACTGTTTTAGGTTAAAGTAACTTTCACCTATTATTTTATTTAATTCTGATACCTCATTCCTATCTGCTTTTGGCAACTGTTCTTTGGCAAGTGCTATAGCTTTTTCAAAATTACCAAGCTTAAAATTCATATCTGCTTGGTAGTATGATAATTTTTCTTTTAACTCGTCCTGATCTGTAATCTGGTCAAAACGCTCATTTGCCTCTTGGTAATTATCTTGCTCATAAGCAATATAACCTAAGTAATATTTTGCCTGAGAACCGTAGGTTGCCGAGTTGGTAACACGATTTAAATAACGTTCTGCGTCTTTGTATTTTTTAGATGAAAAAAGAGCGTACCCATTGTTAAACTCAAATCGTTCTTTGTCTTTCCTAGACATAGAAGATTGGTCTACTTTTGCATACCATTTTAAAGCGTGCGGATACTTACCCGTTTCAAAATAATAATCTGCCACATCTAAATAAGCCGTATTTCTTTTGGTAGACGTTGGGTAGTCTGCCACAAACTTCTCCATAAGTTTATCTGCACCAAGCTGATTAAGACGAATTGCAGCCGTAGCAATGTAGTAATGACTATTGGCTTTTGTCTCGTAATCATTGGTGCTTTTTGCCACTTCTTTAAAAACGGCTTGTGACGCTTGGTACTGCTTGTCGTTGTACAAAGACAGTGCTTTTACGTAATCTTTATTCTTGTGTGTGTAAATTTCTGTTTTTTGCGAATATCCATAGATAGACATCCCCATAAAACATAGGAGTATTGCAATTTTTTTCATTTTCATATAGACAAGGTCTTATAGTGATATACCTTTGTTAAATTATATAACGTTTAAAATGGCTAAAAGTATATTAAAACTAAGAAAAATATTTTTTACCAAAGCGCATTACTTTTACCCTTAAACTTATTACTTTTATATCAACAATAATACCAGTAAATTTATTTACCTCAAAATTTATGCAAGACACTATTTTAGAACTTAAAGACGTTTCCGTTTTTCAAAAAGACAGCCTTGTGCTTAATAATATCTCTTTGGAGATAAAAAAGGGCGAGTTTGTTTACCTTATAGGAAAAACAGGAAGCGGAAAAAGTAGTTTTATGAAAACCCTTTATGGTGACTTAGCATTAAAAGAAGGTAGTGGCACTATTGTAGATATAGATTTAAAAACAATGCAAGAAAAAGACATTCCGTTTTTACGCCGTAAACTTGGTATTGTTTTTCAGGATTTTAAATTATTACCAGACCGTACTATAAACAACAATTTACTT
>NZ_JBDVAA010000130.1:0-1774 GCF_039943695.1 Cellulophaga sp.
GATTCTAATCAGTTAAAAAAAGAGTTTGATGCATTTAATGTTATAAGCATTCATCAAACAGCAACAAATGCAGATAAATCTATTGTTTTTCATTCTAAACCACAGCCGTCTTTTAATAAAAAGTTCGACTTGCTTATTGAAAACCTAGATCAAAATCACGCTAATAACTATACCAATTATATTTTTTGTGCCACAGAGCAACAAGCAAAACGTTTTCATGATATTTTTGATGAAGTAGAACAAGATGTACACTATAAAACAGTTGTATTACCTCTTTTTCAGGGTTTTATTTTAGATGATATAAAAGTTGCCTGTTATACAGATCATCAAGTTTTTGAACGTTACCATAAATTCAACCTTAAAAATGGATACGCTAAAAAGCAAGCTATAACACTTAAGGAACTTACCAAATTAGATATTGGAGATTATGTAACACATATAGATCATGGTGTTGGTAAATTTGGTGGTTTACAAAAAATAGATGTAGAAGGTAAAAAACAAGAGGCTATAAAATTAATGTATAGTGAGCGAGATGTGTTGTACGTAAGCATACACTCACTACACAAAATATCTAAATTTGCGGGCAAAGACGGTAAGCCTCCTAAAATTTTTAAACTAGGTTCTGGTGCTTGGAAAAAACTGAAGCAAAAAACCAAAACTAGAGTTAAACAAATTGCGTTTGACCTTATTAAAGTATACGCCAACCGTAGACTTAAAAAAGGATTTAAATACGCTCCAGACAGTTATTTACAGCACGAGTTAGAGGCGTCTTTTATTTATGAAGATACGCCAGACCAAAGTAAGGCCACCGAAGATCTAAAAAAAGATATGGAGAGTGATAGGCCAATGGATCGCCTTATTTGTGGTGATGTTGGCTTTGGTAAAACAGAGGTTGCTATACGTGCCGCTTTTAAAGCTGTGGATAATGGCAAACAAGTAGCTGTTTTAGTACCAACAACTATATTGGCTTTTCAGCACCATAAAACATTTGCAGAGCGTTTAAAAGATATGCCTGTAACGGTAGACTATGTAAACCGTTTTAGAACTGCAAAAGAGAAAAAAGAAACACTACAACGCCTAGCAGAAGGTAAAGTAGATATTATTATTGGCACACACCAATTAGTTAATAAAAACGTAGTTTTTAAAGACCTAGGCTTGCTAATTGTAGATGAGGAGCAAAAATTTGGAGTTGCTGTAAAAGATAAATTAAAGTCTATTAAAGAAAATGTAGATGTACTTACATTAACTGCTACGCCAATACCAAGAACGTTGCAATTTAGTTTAATGGCTGCCAGAGATTTATCTACAATAAATACAGCACCACCAAATAGATACCCAATAGACAGCCACGTTGTACGCTTTACAGAAGACACTATTAGAGATGCAGTTTCTTACGAGATACAAAGAGGCGGACAAGTGTTTTTTATACACAACCGCATAGAAAATATTAAAGAAGTTGCTGGTATGTTACAGCGTTTGGTTCCTGATGCTAAAATTGGCATTGGTCACGGACAAATGGACGGTAAAAAGCTAGAGACTTTAATGCTTGCTTTTATGAATGGCGAGTTTGATGTTTTAGTGTCTACAACTATTATAGAAAGTGGTTTAGATGTTCCTAACGCCAATACTATTTTTATAAACAACGCCAATAATTTTGGTTTAAGTGATTTGCACCAAATGCGTGGTCGTGTTGGGCGTAGCAACAAAAAAGCTTTCTGTTACTTTATTACACCACCTTATGACTCTATGAGTAACGATGCTCGTAAACGTATAC
>NZ_JBDVAA010000131.1:0-9586 GCF_039943695.1 Cellulophaga sp.
CTAAAATTTGTTTTATTGAACTTGCTGCTTTTGCTTCGTTAGGAATATCATCTGGTGTTAGTTTTAATAATTTAGTCGTTTCTTTCATTAATTTCGGTAAGTCCCAATTTTTGTCATATTCTTCTTTTCTTTCGTCAAAAATTGATTTACACGAAGTTTCAATTAGTTCTTTTGCTAAACCAATTGAAATATGTGGTGAATTCTCAATTGAGGATTCCATTAAATTTATTTGTTGAGAAACGTAATCAGCATTTAAAATCTGTTTTATTTCTTTTCCTTTTTTTTCAATAGATTCTTTGCCGTTTATTTTAATTCTACCAACAAAAATTGGCTTATTCGATATTCGAGTTTTTTCTACAACCTCGAAATTATCGTCAGCTAAATTGTCATTAAAAATCTGAAGTAATTTGTTAACCTCTTCTTTATCTGCTCTGACTAGTGGATGAATCATTTCACAAATGAAATTCAAAAATTTTGAGTCATCACAATTTAGAAGATTGAATCGGTCGTCATTAAAAATCCAATCATCTTCCCAGTCATAGTTATTAACTCGATGTTGCCAAATATCGCCTGCGGCATTTGGAAAGCGGTTGTCGTAAGAAGGCATATTTTCTAAATCAAACATTCGTGATAAGAAATTAGCTTCTTCAAGTCTACCAGCCCACCGAAATCCTTCAACTTGGATAAAATCAAATATATTCTGTCTTGTTATTTGTAATATTTTGTTCAATGAATTTTGTCGGTTTTAATTGGGTACAACGGTCTCGTATAACCGTCAGTTACGGGTTAATATGCGTTAATTTTCGGTTTGGTACTGACGTTAGTAATTCTATGTGGATTCGGACGTAGTCGAATCCGCCGTAAATGCGGTTATACATTGTTGTAGCCAGTTTTTTGATTAATAATTATCCTTCAAGAAATTATTTTTTTGAAATTTTAAAATCTTTACGATACGTTTCAAATATTGGAGATAAATCAGCTTCCAACATTCTTTCTATTACCCTTCTATCAATTTCTTTATTAATTTCAATGAAGTAAAGATCCAACTCTCCATTATATTTCTTGAAAAAGGAAAACCATTCAAATGCTTTTGTGGGATTTGGATCAATAGATTCTATAAAATGTTGTTTTGTTCTATCATATATTGATTTAGCCTTACCTACATATAAAATCTTTCCTTGATACTTATAAAGATACAAACCACTAATTTTGGATCCACCTATAATGTCTTTAAGGAATTTATATATTTTTCGTTTATCTTCATCATTATCCATTAAAACTTTACCATGAATTATTTTTGTATGTTTCCAATAAACCTCTATTGGGTAAATTTTTATTTCTTTAAGAAAATCTGTGTATGAATATTCTTTCATAATTAATAATGGAATGGTATTAGTAAGTTTTAATTGGCTACAACTAGTTAACAAAAGCAATAATCACATTTCTCCTACAATATAAAAACATTTTTTGTAGTACAATTATGTAGATGTGTAATTGGGTAAAAAAAGAGTATAAATGGCACAAAAAAAACCGTAACATACAGTTACGGGTTTAGCTTATTTTTAGTAGCAAGCTAAAATATATCTTCTTCCTTTTCTCTTTTTGTTAATATTTGATTTTTAATTTCATCCTTCTTTAAATCTTCTTTATCAGTATCAGAACTTGCTGGTCTAGCTCTTGTTGATGCCCAATCTCTTAATCCATCAATTTTATTTTTCATTGTGATTGCAAGAGGAACAATTGCTTTGGCTGATTCAATTAGATGTGATAATTTAATTGCTGGTTCTTCATTGTTTTCAATATATGCCTTAAACATTGCTTCTTTTACAGTTTCTTCAATTTCGGCTCCATTAAAATACTTAGATTCATCAATTATTGGATTGAAGTCTGTTATATTTGATTGATTATTTTTCTTGAGATGAATTTCAAATATATTTTTCCTTTCCCTCTTTGTTGGTAAGTCTATAAAAAATATTTCGTCAAAACGACCTTTTCTTAAAAGTTCAGGTGGTAGATTACTAATGTTGTTAGCAGTTGCAACAACAAATACTGGTTTAGTTTTTTCTTGCATCCAAGTTAAAATAGTTGAAAACACTCTTGAGTTTGTTCCTCCATCTTTTTCGCCTGTTCCAGTACTTAAACCTTTTTCAATTTCATCTATCCATAAAACACAAGGTGCAATTGCTTCTGATGTCATTATTGCATTTCTTATATTGTTTTCACTACTACCAACTTCTGATTGAAATACTTTACCTATATCTAACTTTAGTAAAGGTTGATTCCATTCTGTTGCAATTGCTTTTGCTGTTAAACTTTTTCCAGTTCCAGGAACACCTAAAAGCAACATTCCTTTAGGTTCTTTCAAACCAAATATTTTTGCATTTCTTTCAAATGCTTTGCTTCTTTGTTTTAACCAAACTTTTAAATTGTCTAAGCCACCTACACTTGAATCTAAATTTTCTGTGGTATGATAATAATCTAAAATTCCACTTTTCTTTATTATTTGTTCTTTTTCACTTGCTATAATTTTAATTGCGTCTTTATTATTTAAGCCAACTTTTTCTTTTGCTAAACGAAATGCCAAATCGGCTTCTACATCTGTAAGTCCTGCCCCTGCATCTAAAATTAGATTTTTTAAATCATCATTGATAACATCATCCATAGTTATTACTTTCAACCTTTTTTCTAAATCACTTTTATCAGGTAAAGGCATATTTAGAACCGTAACGTATTTTTCTAACTCTACAGGCAATTTAAAAAATGGTGATAATAATAATAAGTGTTTGTTTAATGCTTTAAAGTACTGTGTAAGTTTTCTTAATTGTACCACAAATTTCTCATCTCGAAACTGTTTATGCGCATCTTCAATAATGAAAATCTCTTTTGATTCTTGGTTTTCATTATTACCTCTTAATAAAAATTCAAGAAAAGAATCAGGATTTTTAGTTTCGCCATTATTTGGGTGTTTCTCGACTTTATCTAATTTATTTGAATTTTCAACTTTATTATGGATTTGTAAACCATCAACAATATCCCAAGTGCTAAATGTATATCCTTTTCTAAATGCTGTACTTCTAACTTTTTGAATTATGCGTCCATACTCTGGTGATGCAAGGTAAATTAACGGATAATTTGCATCAAGCATATATTTTAAATCTTCAAATGATTTTTCCATTGTTTTAATTTTTTGCTATGATTTTATTTGAAGCACTACAGTAAGACTTGTTTTTATATCTTGCAGGTATTTCTTTTCTTTTTATTTCTATTCCTTCTCTTCTAGTATTTCCAAATGACTTTTCTATTCCTTCCATTGCTTTATCTGCTAATTCGTGAACATCATATGGAATGTAGTTTGAATCAGAAATAATAGTACCATCTTTTAGAATTGAAAATTCTATTTCAGTTCGTTTTTCATCCTCATTTTCTAGTTTAGAATAACCAACCATAAAAAACTTTTCTTTCACTTCTTCATTTGGTTCAAAGTCGTAGTCTTTTTTTAGAGAAAACCCAACACTTTCAAATTCAGTAAGAATAGTCTTTTTTGCATACTCGACATTTAAAACAAAAAATTCACTCTGTAATTCTTTAACTAGTTCTTTTCCGTTTTTTAGGTAATAACTGTTATAAGTTACTGTACCGTTTTTAATTTTTATTGCATATTCTCCGTGAAGCTTTGTATTAGGTATTTTAGTAACAATAACTTCGTTATCACTTCTAATTTCATATTCCCAGTTAAATTTCTTAACTGCTTCAATAAAAACCTCTGTTTTAAATACTTGAGGATTTTTCAGGAAAGTGGATGTTTCAAAACAAGACATATTATCGCTTTTTTCTAATGTTAGTTTTATTTCTTTTTCTGAGAGAAAGTAAAGAGGTTAATTCGGGAATTGTTTTAGCAGGAATATTTAACGGATTTGCTTTTAATTTTAATCCTTTATCATTTGTCAAAAGAATAGGATTTTTATTTAAGTATTGTAAGGCAACCGATAAAATCATATTATCAGGTGATTTTTTATCATAATCAGGTGGTAAAATTTCTACTTTACTAAATTTTAAATACACATTCCTATCCTTTTCGTGTTTATAAATTTCTCTAATTGCTTGTTGTGCCTTTTCTTTTGTTTCTTTTTTGCTTTTTAAATAGTCTAATTCATCAATAACTTTAGCAGAAAAGATAATATTTTGAAGTGAACCAATTTTGTCAATTATTTTTGGTTCTTCTATTAGAATGTTTGTATCAATAATTATTGATTTCCTCTTTTTTATTAGTTCAAATTCTTTCTCTTTAAGTAAAAACTTCTTTTCTACTTCTAAAAATAAACTCGATTCTTGCTCTTCAAATTTTTCTTTCTCTTTATTTATTTTTGATTTTAGAGTTTTAAATTTTCTTTCATCAGACAAGTCTAAAGTTTTAAGTTCTTCTAATATTAAATCAAGAAAAGATTCTATTTTCTTATTTCTTGCATTTTTGACTGCATTTAGTAATGCTATTTTATTCTCTTTAATTTCACTTAAGATTAAATTATGTTCAGAAACTTTATAAAAAGGTCTTATTTTAAAATCAATATCCTCAATTTCTTTAGTGCTATAATTAGATAGGTCATCACTATTAATTTTTTCAGCAAATAGAGCGTCTATTTTATTACTTATGCTTTCCACACATTCATCAGCAAAATCACTTCTAAAAGAGTCAATGTATTCTTTGACATCTACATTAGAGTGTTTCTCAACGAATTGATAATTAATTGATTTACCACTTATTTTTAAAGGGAAAATTTCTTTTTTGTATATAGATGTTTTATTCGATTTTTGGCTTATAACATTAAACTCATCTATGTTACCAATTATTAAATATGAATTTAAAGATTCGGAAACTTTACTTTTGAACTCTTCTAATTCAGTTTTTAAATCATCATTAATTGGAAGGTAAATAAATAGGTATTTATCTTTAATGTCATTGATTATTTTAGACAAAGTTTCGATCAATAATTTTGAAACCTTATTAAACATTAGCCAAACTTCATTTTCTGAATTTTTGATAATTGTATCTAATCTATCAATAAACATAAAAGGCTCGATAAATTTTAGCTGATTGATGTTATTAGCGATTTCTTCTGAAATATTTTTATCCTCAGCTATTATCCTTTCAATTTCTTTTTGAGATTTAAGTAGCTCTTTTCTATATAAAAAATCATCTGATATTGGATTTTGATAAAAACTATATTTTTGTAGAATTTGAAAAAATAAATTGTCTGCCTTTGCTTTATTTTCACTTAAATATTTAGAAAAATAGTCATTGATTGTTTTTGAATATTCTTCGTAAACAACCGTTCTATATTGTCCTGAAATTGCATCCACTAAAAAGACAGCATATAGCGTTGTTGATTTATGTTCTTTTTCGATTAAGACAGAATCCTTAAAAGAATTAATTTTTTCAACATTATAGATTTCAGGGATTTGATTTTCCGAAAATGATTTTAATAGTTGTTCATCTTCATAATTAATGCTAGAATTAATTGAATTCTCTTCAACATTAACACATTTCAAAAACTCAAAATTATCTTTTGCTTTAAAATGATCATTATTTGTATTGTCAAAATATAACTCAAATCTTTTATTTGTATGTACTCTGAATTTTTTACCTTTCTGAAAATATTCTTTTCCAATATCAGTCAATTGACAATAAGAAAAAGAATTATCTCCAGTAGTTATCATTTCAAATTCTTCTAAACTTTGTAAAGCATCTTTTAATATTTCATATTCTGCAAAGTCTTTATATTTTTTCTGAGAAGGATTGTCTGTTACATTAAATCCTAAAATTTCGCCTATTTCTTCAAAACTTAAAGAGTTTTCGATATTTAGTAAACCACAAATAGTCTTGTCAAACAATGTGAATTCAACTGCTTCTGTACAAGTTGCAGAATACTTTGCTTTTGTAAAAAACCAATCAAAAGGTTTATAGCCAAGATATATTTCTGTTAGTTTTTTATCTTGTTCTACAGCCTTAAATATGTTGTAATCTATATTATTCATCATTACCAAATTCTTTTTTTAAGTTTTTGAAATCAACAACAATCCCTTCATTGTTTATAGTGTCAATTACATTTTTATAAATTTGGTTTCCATTTTTATCTTTAAATCTGTAAAACATATTTTTATTACCAACGACTATTAACAACCGTTTGGCTCTTGATAGTGCTACATTCAATCGTTTGGGAGATTTTGCAAATCCGATATCGTGATTTGTTTTTGCTTCTCCGTTTTCTATCTTTTTGTCACTTCTTACAGTAGATACGATAATAATATTTCGCTCCATTCCTTGAAATTTATCTACAGTGTTTAATCTAACTGGAATATCATATTTATTTCTTGCTTTTAAGACGACTTCTTTCAGTTTGGATACTTGATGTCCGTAAAAACTAATTACACCAATTTCTTGTTCTTCTTGAGCTTTATTTTGGTCGTTACTGTTTTGCCAATGATTCATATATTCTTCAAAACCATTTGATTTTTTAAGTAATTTTATGACTAGCTCAACAGCTTCAATTTCATAATTATTTATTCTTGATGTTCCGCTTAATTCTTCCGGTTCATCTACATTAACCCAAATAGTATGTATATCTGGATTAATAAATTTGTTTAATATAAATCCATGATATCTTGAAAACGGATTACTTAAGTCGGGATCATTTGCATATTCCTTTATAGGTTTTCCAGGTTCTAGACCACCTTCATCCAAGTAAAATTGTTTAATTACATTGTTAATTTTTGGATGCATTCTATATTGTTCATTAAATGTAGATTTAATGGTTGGTGAAACTTTAGGGTGCATTATTAATCTTTCAAACTGAGAAGTTTCTACAAAGTCCTTATTAATTTCAGATGCCAATTCTTTTGCTTCTGTTGTTTCAAGAGATTCTAATGTTTCTTTAAAAGTTTTATCGTGAAGCATTGGAGGTAATTGTCTATGGTCACCAATAATAATATTTTTGCGTCCAAAACACATTGGTAGTAATAATTCTGGTGGTGTCGCTTTACTTGCTTCATCTGTTATTACTGTATCAAACTGAATTGGCTTGATTACCTCTAATAAATTTGTTCCTTTATACCAACCATTAAAATCATTATGTTTTTTACTTAGATTTTTAGCTCGTTTATATAATTGTTCAACTTCTAATTCGCCTTCATAATCATTGAAAATTCGTTGATATTCTGCTCCGAAATTTGGACTTCCAGCGGAACTACTTGTGCTACCAACAACATTCGCATATTTAAAGTATTTATCTTTAAATACCGTTTTCATTTCTTTGTCAGGTTGAGCCATTTCAAAAGCCCAATCTTTCATAATTTCACTATATTTTGGATTAGATTGTTGAGAATTGTTAGCAATTCTTCGCATCCATAATTGTACAGAATTATTGTGAAAATCTTCTTCAACTATTTCAACATCATCTTCTTCTAAAACTTCATTTTCATAATTATCATCAGTTTCAAATTTTTCGTCAACCCATTTCATTATGCGCTCAAACGCATACTTTTTTCCTTCTTCCTCAAATTTACTAGCTCTTCCAAAACGTATCGCTTTTACTAGTGTATGATTCTTGTTGAGTAATTTTTCCAATGCGTTATCTACAGCAAGGTTTGTTTCAGAGGTTAAAAGAATTTTTTGTTCTTGATTTACTCTTACCATTTGCCAAATCATTTCTGCAATTACTGTTGTTTTTCCAGTTCCTGGTGGACCTTGAAGCAATGCTAAATCTGTACAATTTAAAGCAGATAAAACAGCTTTTCTTTGAGAATCGTTTAAGATTAGTAATTCGTGTCTTTTTAATTCATTCCATTCTTCCTCATCTTTAGAGAGATTTTTATATATTTCTTCTGCTTTTGAGCTATCAAAAATGAAATCTTTGATTTTTTCGTTTACAGGTTTTAGGTCTAATCCTTCTTTTGGATTAGTAATTTTATTCATTGCTTCATTTAGCCAAGATATTTTTGCTTGGTCTCCTCTTAAATTTGGTGTTACTAATTTTATTTTAGGTTCTTCTTCAATAAATTTGAAGAACTTATCTGTTTGGCGTTTATCATTTGACCATTTATAAGGTAAATTGAAAACGTAGTGGTTATAGTCGGAATTTCTACCATTTAGATTTCCAATTACTACCTGTCTTTTTTTGTATTCAAATTTATCACCTCTATCTATGTAGAATTCTGAACCAGCTATCTGTCTTGTTTTATCCAAAAATTCCTCTTTTTTAGATTTTTTAGCTATGATGTCAATTTTTACTTTGAATTTAAAATCGTCATTTAATGGTGAGAGCATTATGTTAAATCTATTCAAAGATTTTATTTTGTCGTATTTTAATTTTAAATCTGAATAATCAATAAATTCAAAAGCAACTGTTTGTTGGGACTCACTAATATTTGTGTCAAAATCAAATGAGTAAAATTCTCGTTTTATTTCAGTCCAAAAAGTGTTTTTAAATGTTGAGTTTTCAAACCTTATTGGTTCATTAACTCTAGATTGGTCAAATTGTAAATATACTTTTGACTTAACTTTATCCTTTCCGAAGATTGAGATTAATTCTTGGTGCATTTTTTTTAGACTATCAAATTCATTATGTTTTCGTGAGAAAACATTGTGCCTTAATCGTCTCAATAAATGGTCGCTAATATTTAAGTCCTTGTCTAATTTTATATTGCAATGCCAATCAATTTCGAATTCTGCTCCGTAACTCTTGAAGTAAAATTGCTCTAAAAACATTTTATCTACAACCTCTTGTTTTTGAGATAGATTATTAATATAAATATTTATTGTATCGCTATTATTTGAGACTATAAAACGATTGTTAAATGTTTTGCTAATTTTATTTGATATAGAAAAAGGTGTAATTTTAAGAACACAAGCAATCTGTTTATTTCTTTCGAGTATGTTTGTAAAATCTTTTTGTATAACTCTATCTAATACATCGCTAATATCTTTAAACCTCAAAAACAGACTTCCATCAGGATTTATTCGTTCGTTTAAATTGAAGGGTTCTTCTGAAATAATTTTTTCAAAATTCTTAAATTCTGGATTTTCTTCTTGCTTTAACTTAACTCGAAATTGATAGAGTGATTCGTGAATACTAATCGGTTGGTCATATTTGACTATTTCTAATGGTTGGGAATTTTTATTAAGAATAAGCTGTTGTGCTTCAATCCATTTATCCCAAATTTCTTGTTGATTTTCGATTTCTGATTTTGGCGAAATTTCAAGATTGCAAAGTCTACCATATAATTCATTTAGTTCTCTATTTGGGAAATTAGATTGTTTGAAATCTATTAGTTTTATTTTGCAGATTTCTACTATTGTATATTCATCTGAGTTGAGTTGTTTAATTTCAGATATTACATTTTTTGATTTTTTATTTATTATTGTTTTATAATCGAAAGTTTGCTCTTGCCATTTTAGAACTAATTCTATTTGCTTATTTTCAACTTGAAAAACTACTTTGTGTTCATCCTCGCTTTTTTTTTGAAAGAAGCATTTTATTGTTTTATTGTCAATCCATCTTTTTAATTCCTCAAAGCTTCCTTTGTTCTGTTT
>NZ_JBDVAA010000132.1:0-1853 GCF_039943695.1 Cellulophaga sp.
AAGCTACCAATATGCGGAGGCTATTGATGTATACCAAAGGTTAATTGATCTTGGATACAGCTCTGAAACTATTTACAGAAAACTTGCTAACTCTAATTACCTTAATGCTAGGTATGAAAATGCTGCTAAATGGTATGAAAAGTTAGTAAATCTTGAAGAAGCTACGGTAGATCCTGAAGAGGTATACAAATATGCATTATCGCTAAAGTCTATTGGTGAATATCAAAAATCTGATACTTGGATGCGTAAGTTTGATCAAATTAAACAGTACGATTCTAGAGCTACCTTGTTTGAAAATAACACCAATTATTTACAAGTAATTGAAAAAAACTCTGGGCGTTACAATCTAAAAAACCTAGAGATAAACTCTAGTGTATCTGAGTTTTCTCCGGCTTATTATAATAACAAACTAGTATTCTCTTCAGCTAGAGATACTGGTACTGTGCGTAATTCTATTCACCAATGGAACAACCAACCCTTTTTAAACCTGTATGCTGCACAAATTAATGAAGAAGGAACTCCTTTTAATGCAGATAAATTAGACCGTAAACTAAATAAAAAAACACACGAGTCTTCGGCTGTTTTTACTAAAGATGGTAACACTATGTATTTTACCAGAAACAATTCTGATAACGGAAGGTTTGCCCGCGATAAAGATGGCGTTAGTAGACTTAAATTATACAGAGCTACAAAAGTTGGTGACCAATGGAAAAAAATCACAGAACTACCTTTTAATAGTGATGAGTATTCTGTAGCACACCCTGCCCTATCACCAGATGAAACTAAATTATATTTTGCTTCGGATATGCCTGGTACGCGTGGAATGTCTGATTTATATGTAGTAGATATTATTGCTGATGGAACCTTTAGTGCTCCTCTAAATCTTGGTAATAAAATTAACACTGAATCTAGAGAAACTTTTCCGTTTATTTCTAAAAACAATATATTATATTTTGCCTCTGATGGGCACCCTGGCTTAGGTGGGTTAGATATTTTTGCTACTCAAATTACTGATAATTTTAACGATTCTTACATCTTAAACATTGGTAAACCTGTAAACAGTAAACAAGATGATTTCTCTTTCATTTTTGATGAAGATTCTCTAAAAGGATTCTTTGCATCTAATCGTGATGGTGGTAAAGGATATGATGATATTTATAGCTTTGTTCAAACAAAAGAACTAAACCTTAATTGCTACAATACAATTACAGGTACTGCTGTTAATCTTAAAACAGGTGCTAGTATTGCAGACGCTGCTGTGCAAGTAAAAGACAAAGAAAACACTTTGGTTTTTGAAACTAAAACTGATAAAAAAGGAAACTTTACAATTGATGATATTTGCTGGGAGGATACCTATACCCTACTGGGACAAAAAATAGAGTTTGAAAACGGAACTACCTCTTTTGCTATAGAACGTAATAAAGAAATTGATCCTGTTATTGTAAAATTAAATCCTATTAAAAGGGCTGCCCCTATTGGTACAGATTTAACTAAGTACTTAAAATTAGATCCTATTTATTTTGACCTTGATAAATCGTTTATTAGGATTGACGGGCAAATTACAATGCAACAAGTATTTGCATATCTTAAAGAGTATCCAGAGGTGGTTATTGAAGTTAGATCACATACTGATGCTAGAGCTACTACTGCCTACAACCAAGCATTATCTAACAGAAGAGCAAAAGAAACGGTAAAGTATTTATTAGACAATGGTATTGCGCCTGAGCGTGTGTCAGGCAAAGGTTTTGGGGAATCTCAATTAACTAACAACTGCGATTCTAATAGCAAATGCTCCGAAGAACAACACCAACAAAATAGAAGATCTGAGTTTAT
Organism: Cellulophaga sp.; assembly: GCF_039943695.1. Lineage (NCBI taxonomy): Bacteria > Pseudomonadati > Bacteroidota > Flavobacteriia > Flavobacteriales > Flavobacteriaceae > Cellulophaga > Cellulophaga sp. The sequence continues at coordinate 1,834 of NZ_JBDVAA010000132.1, forward strand.
TGTAATTAAAAACTAAAACA
>NZ_JBDVAA010000133.1:0-8633 GCF_039943695.1 Cellulophaga sp.
AAGCTACCAATATGCGGAGGCTATTGATGTATACCAAAGGTTAATTGATCTTGGATACAGCTCTGAAACTATTTACAGAAAACTTGCTAACTCTAATTACCTTAATGCTAGGTATGAAAATGCTGCTAAATGGTATGAAAAACTAGTAAATCTTCAAGATGCGAACGTAGATCCTGAAGAGGTATACAAATATGCATTATCACTAAAGTCTATTGGTGAATATGAAAAATCTGATACTTGGATGCGTAAGTTTGATCAAATTAAACAGTACGACTCTAGAGCTACCTTGTTTGAAAATAACACCAATTATTTACAAGTAATTGAAAAAAACTCTGGACGTTACAATCTAAAAAATCTAGAGATGAACTCTAGTGTATCTGAGTTTTCACCGGCTTATTATATGAATAAGCTTGTATTTTCTTCGGCTAGAGATACTGGTACCGTGCGCAATTCTATTCACGAGTGGAACAACCAACCATTTTTAAACCTGTATGCTGCTCAAATTAATGAAGAAGGCAACCCTATTAATGCTGATAAATTAGACCGTAAACTAAATAAAAAAACACACGAGTCTTCGGCTGTTTTTACCAAAGATGGTAACACTATGTATTTTACCAGAAACAACTCCGATAACGGGAGGTTTGCACGTGATAAAGATGGCGTTAGTAGACTTAAATTATACAGAGCTACAAAGGTGGATGACCAATGGAGAAAAATTACAGAATTGCCTTTTAATAGTGATGAGTATTCTGTAGCACACCCTGCCCTATCGCCAGATGAAACTAAATTATATTTTGCTTCGGATATGCCTGGTACGCGTGGTATGTCTGATCTGTATGTGGTAGATATTATTGCTGATGGAACCTTTAGTGCTCCCCTAAATCTTGGTAATAAAATTAATACAGAATCTAGAGAAACGTTTCCGTTTGTATCTAAAAATAACATCTTGTATTTTGCCTCTGATGGGCACCCTGGACTTGGTGGGTTAGATATTTTTGCTACACAAATTACTGATAACTTTAACGATTCTTACATCTTAAATATTGGCAAACCTGTAAACAGTAAACAAGATGATTTTTCTTTTATTTTTGATGAAGATTCTCTAAAAGGATTCTTTGCATCTAACCGTGATGGTGGTAAAGGGTATGATGATATTTATAGCTTTGTTCAAACAAAAGAACTCAATCTTAATTGTTACAATACCATTACAGGTACTGCTGTTAATCTTAAAACAGGTGCTAGTATTGCAGACGCTGCTGTGCAAGTAAAAGACAAAGAAAACACTTTGGTGTTTGAAACTAGAGCTGATAAAAAAGGAAACTTTACACTAGAAGATATTTGCTGGGAGGATACCTATACCCTACTGGGACAAAAAATAGAGTTTGAAAACGGAACTACCTCTTTTGCTATAGAACGTAATAAAGAACTAGATCCTGTTATTGTAAAATTAAATCCTATTAAAAGGGCTGCCCCTATTGGTACAGATTTAACAAAATACTTAAAACTAGATCCTATTTATTTTGACCTAGATAAGTCCTTCATTAGAATTGATGGACAAATTACAATGCAACAAGTATTTGCGTACCTTAAAGAGTATCCAAACGTTGTTATTGAAGTTCGTTCACATACAGATGCTAGAGCTACTACTGCTTACAACCAAGCACTATCAAACAGAAGAGCAAAAGAAACGGTAAAGTATTTATTAGACAATGGTATTGCGCCTGAGCGTGTGTCAGGCAAAGGTTTTGGGGAATCTCAACTAACTAACAACTGTGATTCTAATAGCAAATGCTCCGAAGAACAACACCAACAAAATAGAAGGTCTGAGTTTATTGTAATTAAAAACTAAAACAACAAACAAAAAGAGGAAGCTTTAGCTTCCTCTTTTTTTATAATAAACTATAAGTGTTTATTTATTCTCTATACCTTTAAATATAAAATCTGTTAACTGCTTCTCTATCTCTATTGGGTTTACTTTTATATCATCATTGGTTATCATACTAAACAACCATCGCATTGATGAAATTACCATAAACGTTGAAAACTCACTGTCCATTTTACGTAAGGAACCTTCAGCAATACCTTCTTCAATTATATTACTAACAGTACTAATATAACCTGATCTTTTTACCTTAAAGTCTTCTAACTTTTCATCTTTTAAACTACGCCACTCATACACAAAAAGAGAAACCTCATAAGGCTTATTAAGCGTGTATTGTACATGTTTAGAAATAACAAACTTTAGTTTTTCAACTGGAGAATAAGAAGAATTCATAATATTGTCCAAATACACCACAAATTCCTCTAACGTACTAAATATATAATCTTCTAATAAAGCTTCTTTAGAATCTATGTAATTGTAAACATTAGCAACTTCAAAATTTAACTCATGCGCAATATCACGCATTGTAGTTGCCTTAAATCCTTTTTCACTTATTAGCTTAAGTGTCTTTTCAAAAAATAATTCCTTTTTTGTTATTCTTTTCATAAAGTTAGTTTGATACTATTTTGATTGAGGTCTGTTTTCATAAAAAAACAAGATTCAAATATATGAACGAACGTTAACAAAACAATACAAAACACAACACTTTAATATTCCTTTAACGTTTAAAGAGGACTACAGTAATTAATTTATTATCAAACGTTAATTATTAAGTGTATTAGACATAAAAAAGTTTTACATACAAAAAGAGCACTTTCACATACAAATATGTAGAAACACACAACAAAAGTGAGTAATACGCACTATTTTTTTATAAATTAATGATTAAATACGTAACGCCTTTTTTTAAATAAAAAGTTAAATTTTACATCATTACAATTAATAAAAAACAATTCATTTATTTATTTTTTTCTTACAAAAAAGACGGATTATCAATCTAGCTTTTATCATACAAATAAGCTATATTTTAGAGTTATAAACTCCGCATTTACAATATGTAAGATATATTAATTGGTTACAGTTAACCCTCTTATTATATCTTTCTAACTATCAACACATATACAAATACTCAAAATATTTAACCTTAAATAAAATTTAACAAAATTTTAAACAAAAACTTAAATAACAAACATAAAGAAAAGTACCAATCAGTCTTTATTTTTAATTTATTGTAATAATTTTACTATAACGTAATTAAGAAATATCAATTAACAAAAAAAAAATATAAAATGTAGACATAAGTCAAAATATAAATACATACATATCATTAACAATTATTTAAAGATTTCCCCAGTTAAAAAATAATCAACACATGATCAGAAAATTCCCATCAACTAAAAAAAGACCAAATTTATCTCGTTTACTTTTTTTAACCGTCCTCTACCTATGTATTCCCATAAATTTACTATCCTATAATAAGAGTAAACTTGATAATGCAAGTGAAAATGTAATTTTTGCAAATCCCATATTAGATTTAAATGCTTTTACGGCCGGCAATAATAACACATATACTCTAGATCCATCAACATCCAATATATATTCAATAGGTATAAGCCCTTCTGTGACTTCTGATAATGGTTTTGTACAAAGTGCAACCATATCTGTTTCTGGAGTTGCCGATACACCCACTGGAGAATTAATTTCTTTTAATGACGGTAGTGGATTTATATTATTTTACTTAGGTGGTACTGCCCCTTATCCTTCTAGGGTATTTAGCTTTGCAGGTACCAATATTTTAGTAACACAAACATCGGGCACTACTTTTTTAATTACAGAGTCTTCAGGAAATCCAATACCTAATGCATCTTTTCAAGCTTTTATAGCTGGTACTTATTACGGTAATTTATCTGAACCTCAAACAGATGGTTTAAGAACAATAGATGTTCAGGTTACTGATAGTTTTGCTCAATCTAGTATTTCTCAGACTTTCTTTAATGTATATACACAACCAGTAGCATATGATAATATTAATAATATTAGTGCTAGCTCTACAGGAACTGTTACTGGAAACGTATTGACCGATGGAACTCCTGATTATGGAAATAATATTTTTGTATCTGAAGTTGATGTTTATCCTGCCAGTGTTGGTAGTGTTTATAACACATTGTACGGTAGTGTCACTATACAAGCAAACGGTAGTTATATATATGATGTGGATGAAGCTAACTCATCGGTAACAGGTTTAAAAAGTGGAGAAGCACTTCAGGACATTGTTTCTTACACTATTAGAGATCCAAATGGTTATATTGACTATGGTATACTTACAGTGACTATTAATGGTGTTGATGAAGCACCTATTGCATTAGATAATACCGATGAAATAACTGTTGTAGTAGAGAGTGACGTTTCTGGTAATATAATAACCGATATAGGTGTTGATGGAGCTGATTATGTAGATAGAGGTTTATCTACTTTAGTCTGGGAAAATCAATTTACCAATGGTGAAACGGTTAATGGAAAATCAAAAACTATTGGAGGAGTACAACTTAGTTTTATATCTACAGATCCTTCATCTGTAGGTACGGTTAACAACCAGATAGTTTTAACTACTAGTACTAATGGTGGACACACAGGTTACTTGCTTTACCAAATAGATGCAGCAACAAACCCCTCTGGAGACACAGAGTTAATTATAACTTTTAATGAACCAGTATTTAATTTAGGTTTTCTTGTTACTGATATTGATTATTCTCAAAGTACTACTTGGCAAGATCAAATAACTATAAATGGTTCATTAGATGGAACTGCATCTAACTTCACTTTTGTAACAACTGGTGGTGTTGTAAATACTTCTGGTAATACTTTTTATGGCACAGGTAATGCAATTGAGAGTGATGCAACCGGTAATGTAAATGTATTTTTTAACGAACCTATAAATCAATTAAGATTAGGTTATAATTATGGACCGGATGTAACAGATGCAGATCCAATGCCTCAAATTGCCGGTATATCTGACATCTATTGGCAAGGTGATAATCCAATGATACAGATTATTGAAATTGATGCCAGCGCAGGGAACGTAAATACAGTGTACACTGGTACATATGGTACTATTACAGTAAATAGTGACGGTAGTTATACATATACACCAGATGTTAGCAACCCTACTGTATCTGGTTTACTAATAGGACAAACTCTTACTGAAACTTTTGAATATAGATTATCTGATGGTTCTAATTCTGACATAGCTAACTTAATTATAACATTAAAAGGAAATAAAACACCTCCTACAATAGATATTACTACTCCTATTGAAGGTGACGATGTGGTTAATGCATCTGAAGATAATGATGTGTCTATTTCTGGTACCACTACTGGTATTGAAGACAACCAAATTGTTACAGTAACTTTTTCTGATGGCACAAATACTGTAACCACAACGGCTACAGTAACTGGTGATAATTGGACCGCTACAGATGCAGATATTTCTGGTTTAACTAACGGTACAATTACTGTTACCGCAGATGTTGAAGACATAGCCGGAAATCCTGCTACAGATAACGACCCTGTAACTTTAGATAATACATTGCCAACAATAGACATTACAACTCCTATTGAGGGGGATGATGTAGTAAATGCATCTGAAGATAATGATGTATCTATTTCTGGTACAACTACTGGCGTAGAAGATGGTCAAACGGTAACTGTAACTTTTAGCGATGGAACAAATACTGTAACAACAACGGCTACTGTTACCGGTAATTCTTGGACTGCTACAGATGCAGATATTTCTGGTTTAACTAACGGTACAATTACTGTTACTGCAGATGTTACCGATGTAGCGCTAAACCCAGCAACAGATAATGATCCTATTACACTAGATAACTCATTACCTACAATAGACATAACAACTCCTATTGAAGGAGATGATATTGTGAATGCAGCTGAAGATGGTGATGTCACTATCTCCGGTACTACTACTGGTGTAGAAGACGGTCAAATTGTTACAGTAACTTTTTCTGATGGTACAAATACTGTGACAACAACTGCTACTGTTAGCGCTAATTCCTGGACTGCTACAGATGCAGATATTTCTGGTTTAACTAACGGTACAATTACTGTTACTGCAGATGTTACCGATGTAGCCCTAAACCCAGCAACAGATAATGATCCTGTTACACTTGAAAACTCTGTGCCAACTATAGATATTACTACGCCTATTGAAGGGGATAATGTGGTAAATGCGTCTGAAGATAATGATGTCACTATTTCTGGTACAACTACTGGTGTAGAAGACAACCAAACTGTAACCGTAACTTTTAGTGATGGTACAAATACAGTAACTACTACAGCTACTGTCATTGGTAACAATTGGACTGCTACAGAGGCAGATATTTCTGCTTTAACTAACGGACCAATTTCTGTTATTGCAGATGTTACCGATATAGCGCTAAACCCAGCAACAGATAATGAACCTATCACCTTAGATAATTCTTTACCTACTATAGATATTGATACTCCTATTGAAGGGGACAATGTGGTTAGTGGATCAGAAGACAATGATGTTAGTGTGTCAGGAACAACTACCGGGGTTGAAGACAATCAAACAGTAACCGTAACTTTTTCTGATGGATCAAACATTGTAACTACAACGGCTACAGTAACTGGTGGTGTGTGGACAGCAGCAGATGCCGATGTATCTGGATTAAACAACGGACCAATTACCGTAACTGCAGATGTTACCGATGTAGCATTAAATCCGGCTACAGATAACGAACCTGTTACACTTGATAATTCATTACCTACAATAGACATTACAACACCTATAGAAGGTGATAATATTGTAAATGCATCAGAAGATAATGATGTTACTATTTCTGGTACAACTACGGGTGTAGAAAATAATCAAATAGTAACCGTAACTTTTTCTGATGGTACAAATACTGTGACAACAACTGCTACTGTTAGCGCTAATTCTTGGACTGCTACAGATGCAGATATTTCTGCTTTAACCAACGGACCAATAACCGTTACTGCAGATGTTACTGATGTAGCTTTAAACCCTGCTACAGATAATGATCCAATAGCATTAGACAATACAATTCCTGTAGTAACAATAATTATAGACAATGTTACTACAAACAACCTTGTCACTGCTTCCGAAGCTGCAAATAATATACCTATAACAGGTACAGTAAGTGGCGACTTTAATACCGGAGACACGGTTACTTTAACCATAAACGGAACAAACTACAGTGGTACTGTAGATTCTGGAGGTGTTTTTAGTATTGATGTACCTGGTTCTGAATTACAAGAGGATGTAGATTTGACCATTGAGGGTAGTGTTACTACAACAGATACAGCAGGAAACTCAAGTTCTGCCTCTACAACTAAAATATACAATTTAGATAATGATGGAGATGGTGTAGCTAATAATATAGATGAGGATGATGATAATGATGGTATTACCGATGTTGTTGAAGGAACAACAGATTTTGATAACGATGGTATTCCTAATTACTTAGATCTAGATAGTGATAATGATGGTATACCAGACGTTGTTGAAACTGGAAACGGAAGTTTAGACCTAGACGGAAATGGATCTATAGACACTGCAGAAAGTGCTCCTGGAACAAATGGTATTCCTAATAGCGCTGAAGACGGAGGTATAGATGGCAACGGAGTTATAAATATTCCTGCAGATAGTGATGGTTCTGGAAGCCCTAACTATTTAGATATAGACTCTGACAATGATGGTATTAGAGATTTAGTAGAATCGCAAACAGATGCCGGTTTGGTACAATTATCTGGTAATGATACAGATAATGATGGTGTAGATGATGCTTTTGATGCCGATAACGGTGGTAGTTTTACAAATATTCCGGAAAATACAGATGGTGGTACTAATCCAGATTATTTAGATTTGGATAGTGATGATGATGGTATTATTGATAATATTGAATGGCAATCAACATCTAACTATATACCTCCAAGTGCGGATGGTGATGGTAATGGTCTTGCTGACAATTATGAAACATCTTCCGGGTCTGGTATATCTATAAACCAACCTGCTAACTCAGATGGTGCAGACTCTCCAGATTTTAGAGATTTAGATTCAGATAATGACGGTTTAACAGATTATGTAGAAGCTTATGATGTAGATGGAGATAATACTGCTGACACTTTACCAACGAACAATGATGTTGATAACGATGGTTTAGATGATGGTTTTGATAATAGTACAACTGAAACTAATGGAATTGCTGACCCTAACGGACCTACAAATAGCAACCAACAGGTTACAAACTTTCCTAATGATCAAGATCCTTTTACAAGTGAAGTAGATTTTAGAGATGGTACAACACATATAGACCCTATAGATACAGATGGGGATAACGTAGATAATGATTTAGATATTGATGATGATAACGATGGAATTTTAGATTATGTAGAATCTTTAGGATTTACACCTACAGATACAAAAGGTGATGCTTGTGGTATACCTGCTGGCTCATTTAATGGAGGTACATACATAGGCGGTGGATCCGGAGCGGGTACATTAGGTGCAGAATATAGGTTTTCTACAGTGGTAAGTTCATCATTAGGTGTGTTAGATGCTATTGTTAGAATTACGGATATTGATAATGCAACTTTGGTCTCTATTGATGATAATGCTTCTGGTAGTGAAAACGCTTGGCAACCAAACTTTACAATTGGTGGTACTACTGGTGCTACAGGAGGTATGTCTTTT
>NZ_JBDVAA010000134.1:0-4346 GCF_039943695.1 Cellulophaga sp.
CAATCTATAACCAGATGCTAAAGTTATTATAAATCCTAAAAAAGGAATTACAGATGAAACCGTAAAAACAGAAATATGAAAACCACTTTCTGTAGCTGTAAACATAGATGAACTCCATCCGCCAGTAGTAGCCATTAACAACAATTTATACATAACTACACCTGGTACAACACCACTTGTAACCATATCTGCTAAAGAGTCTAATTGCAAACCAAGCTCACTCTGTACTTTTAACATACGAGCCGCAAAACCATCAAAAAAATCGAAAAATATACCTAAAAACACAAAAAGAGCTACCATCTCAAAAAGTCCGTGTACAGCAAAGAGAACCGCTAAACAGCCACAAAATAAATTTAAAAGGGTAATTAAGTTTGGTATATGCTTTTTCATTCTAATTTATTTAATAGTATTTCTGTAGTCATCAAAAATACGGTAATATTAGTTGCGTTGGTAAAAATAGTATTTCTTTAAAAAAAACAATTTAAAAAGCTGCTTTTTTAAAATCCATACGGCAGTTCTGCTAATTTGTTCGATATTTGTTACTTCTAAAAAATAATGAGCTTGAAAAATTACATTAAATCTATCGTTTTTATACTTTTATTGAGTTGCTCTGCTTTTGGATATTCGCAAAATAGCTCAATATCTAAGAACGCTCAAATTAGTGTATTAACTTGTGCACCTGGTAGTGAGTTGTATTCTATTTTTGGCCATAGTGCCATTAGAGTTTGGGACCCTGTTACTAGAACAGATAAGGTTTATAATTATGGTATTTTTGATTTTAATGCTCCTAATTTTTACCTAAACTTTGTTAAAGGAAGGTTACTTTTTAAAGTTAGCAAACAAGACTTTTCAAGGTTTTTATATGAATATCAATATGACAAAAGAGGTGTTAAAGAACAGGTTTTAAATTTAAATATCGATCAAAAAAAACAGCTCTATAATTATTTAGAAAAAAACGTAAAACCAGAGAACAGAGACTATTTATATGATTATTTGTATAACAATTGTGCTACTAAAATTGTTGATGTTTTAAACATATCTATTGGTAAAGACATTAATTTTAAAGAAGATTATTTAGAAAAAAAATATACGTTTAGAGAATTATTAGATCAAAAGCTAAGTACAAATACTTGGTCTAGCTTTGGTATTGATTTAGCTCTTGGCTCTAAAATAGACAAAGAAGCTACAGCTTTACAGCATACATTTTTACCAGATTATGTATGGTCTCAACTAAATAACAGCACTATTAAAGGTAACCCTTTGGTATTGTCTAACAGAATAATTTTAAGGGAACACAAAAAAGTAGACAGTATTAATTTTTTAGTAACCCCAATGTTTTGGTCTATTTTACTTTTTGCCTTAGTCCTATTTATAACTTACATAGATTTTAAAAACCATTTATGGTCTAAATGGTTAGACGGTTTTTTATTGTTTGTTACTGGCATAACAGGTATTGTTTTAAGTTTACTTTGGTTTGCCACTGACCACACAGCAACAGCCAATAACTTTAATTTACTATGGGTTGTACCGTTTAATTTAATTGCTTTATTTTTTCTACTTAAAAAAGAAAATACAGCATCTAAACTACACAAATACAGCATATTTTTACTTATATTATTATTAATTGTACCTGTTGTGCAACTAATCGGAATTCAAAAATTTCATCCAGTATTTATTCCTATACTGCTATCTCTTGCCACTAGATATATATTTATTTGGCAAAAAACAAAATAAATAACACTCGCAAATGAACCTACTTACGGTTGAAAACATATCAAAATCTTACGGAGAACACGCTCTATTTTCAGGCATTTCTTTTGGTGTAAACAAAGACCAAAAAATTGCTCTTATTGCTAAAAATGGAAGTGGAAAAACATCTATTTTAAATATTTTATCTGGTAAAGACACTCCAGATAGCGGACAAGTAAACTATAGAAAAGGAACTAGAGTTTCATTTTTAGAGCAAGAGCCTAATATGGATCCAGACTTAACTATAGAACAAACTATTTTTGCCTCTGACAATGAAGTTTTAAGGGTAATTGCTGATTATGAAAAAGCGTTAGCTAATCCTGAAGATGCAGACAAATACCAATTAGCTTTTGATGCTATGGACAGGTTTGAAGCTTGGGATTTTGAAACACAATACAAACAAATTTTATCTAAACTTAAGTTAGATGATGTTACCTTAAAGGTTGGTTTACTTTCTGGAGGACAAAAAAAGCGTTTAGCTATGGCAGATGCGCTTATAAACAGACCAGATTTACTAATTTTAGATGAGCCTACCAACCATTTAGATTTAGAAATGATTGAATGGCTAGAGGAGTATTTTGCAAAAGAAAATATTACTTTATTTATGGTTACGCATGACCGTTATTTTTTAGAACGTGTTTGTAACGAAATTATAGAGTTAGATAATAATACTCTTTACCCTTACAAAGGTAATTACTCTTATTATTTAGAAAAAAAAGAAGCTCGTTTAACGCAAGAAGCTGTAGAACACCATAAATCTAAACTTTTATATAAAAAAGAACTAGGTTGGATGCGTAAACAACCTAAAGCACGAACTACAAAATCTAAATCTAGAATAGACGATTTTAACGATATTAAAGCCAAAGCTCACCAACGAAGAAAAGAACACAAGGTAGAGCTAGAGATTAATATGGAACGTATGGGTAGTAAAATTATGGAGCTTGTTAAAATCTCTAAATCTTATCCTGGCAAACCTATTTTAGATAAGTTCGAATACAATTTTTTAAAAGGAGAACGTATTGGTATTATTGGTAAAAATGGTACTGGAAAATCTACCTTTTTAAATATTATTACTGGTACAGACCAACCAGATAGTGGCAAAGTTATTGTTGGCGAAACAATTAAGTTTGGTTACTATACACAAAAGGGTATAAAAATAAAAGAGGGTCAGAAAGTTATAGATGTTATACGTGAGTTTGGAGATTATATTCCGCTTAAAAAAGGGCATCAAATCTCTGCACAGCAATTGTTAGAACGTTTTTTGTTTGATAGAAAAAAACAGTATGATTTTGTTGAGAAACTAAGTGGTGGAGAACGTAAAAGACTATACTTATGTACAATACTTATACAAAATCCTAATTTCTTAATTTTAGATGAACCTACAAACGATTTAGATATTGTAACGCTAAACGTTTTAGAAAGTTTTTTAATGGACTTTCCTGGTTGCTTATTGGTAGTATCGCATGATAGGTACTTTATGGATAAAATTGTAGATCACTTATTTGTATTTAGAGGCAATGCGGTTATTGAAGATTTTCCTGGAAACTATTCAGACTTTAGATCTTATGAGGATAGCGCTGTATTAGAAAGCAGAGAAAACAAAGAGAAGGAAGCTAAAACAGAAAAAAAATCTTGGAAGACAGAAGGTAAAACCAATAAACTATCTTTTCAAGAGCAAAAAGAATACAATAACATTGAAAATAAAATAAAGAAGCTAGAAGAGAAAAAAACTGAGCTTCAAAATAAGTTTTCTGACGCTAGCCTTAGTGGTGATGAAATTGATGCTTTATCTAAAGATTTACAACTTGTTATAGACGAAATTGAGACAAAAACAGAACGCTGGTTTGAGCTTTCTGCAATTGTTGAAGGTTAGATTTTAATTTTATGTTTCAGTTTATTGCTCATTTACATTTTTTGCTAAAAGCAACAAATCAGCACGGAGTACACTCGCCTTTTATATATAATTACGTAACCAAATGTTTATATAACAAAGAAAAGACACACCCTAACAAAAGCTATAATGTTGTACTTAAAAGTATTGCCTATTTTAAAATAAAAACGGCCTTTGTAGCATCAGAAAAGCTTAAAAAAAATATAACAACTAATTTAAACTATACAAAAACTAGTGTAGATTTTGGATATTTAAATTATCCTGATCTAGATAAGTTTACCGCTATTAACTACCATAACAACACTATGGTTTTTGTTGATAATATTTACAGTAGCAAACAGACAAAAGAAACTTGGGAACAAATAAAATTACTTAAAAATGTTACTGTTACCGTAGATGTTTTTTATGGCGCTGCTGTATTTTTTAGAAAAGAGCAAGCAAAAGAACATTTTAAAATTAGATTATAATACTGTATTTTTAAATTTAGAAAAAAAATAAAATGGACTATACTACTTTTATTGTTGGCGGAATTGTACTTGTTATTTTTCTTGTTATAAACTTTGAAAACAAAAAGAAAAGCAAAGAGAGAAAGTCGCGTAAATTTATGGACAATTACAAACGTAAAGAATAAGCTATTTGGATTTTAGTAACCCTTTATTTCATATTCCGTTTGGTTCTGGTTGTATTTTTATGCTTCTAGGACTTT
>NZ_JBDVAA010000135.1:0-5615 GCF_039943695.1 Cellulophaga sp.
AAACAATTTAGCGGCAAATTTATTGAAGCAGAAAGCAATGATGACTTTACAAACTATAGCTCATCAGACAAAAAAATACCATATCAAGTTATTGCAGAAGTAAAAGGTACAGATTTAGTTGATGCTACTTATGAGCAACTAATGGACTATGTGCTTCCTTACCAAAATCCAGAAAATGCATTTAGAGTAATATCTGGTGACTTTGTTACCACTGAAGATGGTACTGGTATTGTACACACCGCTCCTACTTTTGGTGCAGATGATGCAATGGTTGCCAAACAAGCAACACCAGAAATACCACCTATGTTGGTATTAGATGAGAATGATAACCCTGTTCCTTTAGTTGACTTACAAGGTAAATTTAGACCAGAATTAAAAGAACTTGGTGGCAAATATGTTAAAAACGAATATTACGCAGACGGTGAAGCACCAGAGCGTTCTATAGACGTAGAAATTGCCATTAAACTAAAAGAAGAAAACAGAGCTTTTAAGGTTGAAAAATACGTGCACAGTTACCCTAACTGCTGGCGAACAGACAAGCCTATATTGTATTACCCATTAGACTCTTGGTTTATTAAGGTAACTGATGTTAAAGACAAAATGTTTAGCCTAAATGAAACCATAAACTGGAAACCTAAATCTACTGGTGAAGGACGTTTTGGTAACTGGCTAGCTAATGCAAATGACTGGAACTTATCTAGATCTCGTTATTGGGGAATTCCGTTACCAATTTGGAGAACCGAAGATGGTAAAGAGGAAATAATAATTGGCTCTGTACAAGAATTAAAAGAAGAAATGTCTAAAGCTGTTGCTGCTGGCGTTTTAGAAAAAGACATTTTTGAGGACTTTGTTGTTGGTGATATGTCTGAAGACAACTACGACAAAATAGACCTTCATAAAAATATTGTAGATCAAATTACATTGGTTTCTGCTAACGGAAAACCAATGAAAAGAGAAAGTGACCTTATAGATGTTTGGTTTGATAGTGGCTCTATGCCTTACGCACAATGGCACTACCCGTTTGAAAATAAAGACTTAATAGACGACAACAAAGCATATCCTGCAGATTTTATTGCTGAAGGTGTAGACCAAACACGTGGTTGGTTTTATACATTACACGCAATATCTACAATGGTTTTTGATTCTGTTGCCTATAAAAACGTTGTATCTAACGGTTTAGTTTTAGATAAAGACGGCAAAAAAATGTCTAAACGTTTAGGCAATGCTGTAGATCCTTTTGAAACTATGAACGAGTTTGGACCAGATGCTACACGTTGGTATATGATTTCTAATGCAAACCCGTGGGACAACTTAAAATTTGACTTAGAAGGTATTGCAGAAGTAAAAAGAAAGTTCTTTGGTACATTATACAACACATACTCTTTCTTTTCTTTATATGCTAACATAGATAATTTTAGCTACACAGAAGATGATGTTGCTTTAAACGAGCGCCCAGAAATAGACCAATGGATATTATCTGAGTTACATACACTAATAAACAAAGTAGACCAAGCTTACGGCGATTATGAGCCTACAAGAGCCGCAAGGTTAATATCTAACTTTGTACAAGAAAACTTAAGTAACTGGTATGTTCGTTTGTGTAGAAGACGTTTCTGGAAAGGAGATTACCAACAAGATAAAATATCTGCATACCAAACACTTTATACATGTTTAGAAACTGTTGCTAAACTATCTGCTCCTATTGCTCCGTTCTTTATGGACAGACTTTACAAAGATTTAACCCAAGCAACAACTAAAGAAAAAGCTGAAAGTGTACATTTGGCTGACTTTCCAAAATACAATGAAGCACTTGTAAACAAAGAGCTAGAGAGTAAAATGGAAAAAGCACAGACTATATCATCTTTAGTATTGTCTATTCGTCAAAAAGAAAAAATAAAAGTACGCCAACCATTACAAAGAATAATGGTTCCTGTACTAGACGAAAAACAAAAACACGAGATAGAAGCTGTTGCAGATTTAATAAAATCTGAAGTAAACGTAAAGGAAATTGAACTTTTAGATGATGCATCTGGCATCTTGGTAAAACAAATAAAGCCAAATTTTAAAGTTTTAGGCCCTAAGTACGGAAAAGATATGAAGCTGATTGCCAATGCAGTAAGAGAGCTAGACCAAGATGACATCCAAAAAATTGAGCAAAATGGCGAAATAATTATTGCAATTGAGAATAAAAGTATTAATTTACAGCTACAAGATGTAGAAATTTTGTCTCAAGACATAGAGGGTTGGTTAGTTGCTAGTTCTGGTAATTTAACTGTTGCTTTAGATGTTATAATTAGTGAAGATCTTAGAAAAGAAGGTATTGCTAGGGAGCTAGTAAACAGAATTCAGAATTTAAGAAAAGAATCTGGTTTTGAGGTAACAGACAAAATTGATATTAAAATATTAAAAGACGGTTATGTAGAGAATGCTGTTGCAGATAACATAACTTATATTAAAACTGAAACATTAACAGCGGAACTTAATTTTGAGGAAAAACTGGACAATGGCACAACTATTGCTTTTGATGAAGTAAATACAAAATTGTTTATCCAAAAACATTAAAAACTATGGCGCAAGATTTAAACGTGAGATACGGTGACAAAGACTTAGAAGAATTTAAAGTTCTTATTACTGAAAAAATAAACAAAGCTAAAGAGCATTTAGAACTTTTAAAAAGTTCTTATATGAATGATGGTAATAATGGTACAGATGATACCTCACCAACATTTAAAGCTTTTGAAGAAGGCTCACAAACAATGAGCAAAGAAGCAAATACTCAATTGGCAATACGCCAAGAAAAGTTTATTCGCGATTTAAAAAATGCAATATTACGTATAGAAAACAAAACATATGGTATATGTAGAGTTACTGGTAAGCTAATTAATAAAGAACGATTAAAATTAGTACCACACGCTACACTTAGCATAGAAGCTAAAAATATGCAGAAATAACAAAACGCCCTTTTTAGGGCGTTTTTTAATACACTATATGAAGCTAACATTACTTACTTTTTTATTTGCTTCCATCAATTTATTGAGTGCTCAGAAAATTGTAGAAAAAACAGTGGTTAATGACCATATTTCGTTAATAAATATAAACACAGAAAACTGCTACCAGGTTACCTTAGAAACAGCCAACACAGAAGAAGTTACCGTTTCTGCTAACATAGATGGTGAGTATAAAAAAGATTTACTCCTTGAAATTAAAGAAGATGCCGCCAGTATATTTATTTCAACAGGCTTTAGTCCAACTTTTATTAGCCCTAACGATAAACTCAGCGCACACAAAGTAATATCTATTTCTTTACACATTATTTTACCTGCTTACAAAAATGTGAAGTTATATGGTAAAAGCTCTAATGTTATTGCTACTGGAGATTATAAAAACTTAAACATTACACTATCTGATGGTTTTTGTTCTTTAGAAAAAATAACAGAAACAATAAGTGCAACCACACAAAGCGGTAATATTTTAGTAAATAGCAATTATGCTACTGTGAAAGCCAACTCAAAATACGGCAAAATATACACAGACAATCTAGCTAAAGGCAATACAAATTTTAACTTATCTTCTATTACCGGAGACATACACATTACTAAAACCAAATAATTGTCTATTTTTGCAAAATCTATCTTTTAAAGAATGAGTTTAAAAAAATCTGCCTTAATAGTATTACTAATTTTATTAGTAGACCAAATATCTAAAATATACGTAAAAACAAATTTTACGTACCAACAGTCTGTTGAAATCTTTAGCTGGTTTAAAATTTTGTTTATAGAAAACGAAGGTGCTGCTTGGGGCGCAAAACTAAGTGACATTTTTCCTATTGCAGACAGCACAGGAAAATTAGTATTAACTGTATTTAGACTATTTGCAGTTGCCGGTATTGGTTATTGGTTGTTTGACACTATTAAAAAGCACGCTCCAAAAGTATTAATATTAGCAGTATCCTTAATATTTGCAGGCGCACTTGGTAATATTATAGATTCAGTTTTTTACGGCGTTATTTTTGACGAGAGCTTTGGCAAGGTTGCTACACTATTTTCAGACGATCCATACAGCGGCCTTTTTCATGGTAAAGTTGTAGATATGTTATACTTTCCTATTGTACAAGATGCAGTTTGGCCATCTTGGATCCCTGTAATTGGCGGAAACACATTTAGTTTTTTTGAACCCGTATTTAATGTAGCAGATACTGCAATTAGTACAGGTGTTGGTATACTATTAGTTTTTAACAAAAAAGCTTTTGGATCTAAAACTGATAAATCTGTAGAGGCGTAACACAATAATCTAAAGGCACATCATCTTTATAAACATCTGTAATTACATCTTCGGCTTCAAAAAAAGACAACCCAATTTTTAAAACGTTTGGTTTACACTCGCTTAAAAAAGCATCATAAAAACCTTTACCATAACCTATTCTATTGCCTTTTTTATCAAAAGCTAAAAGCGGCACAAAAACAACATCAATCTTATTTGGTAAAATATCTATACCATCTACTGGTTCTGGTACATTGTAACTATTCTTTTTTATAATAGTACTATCTGTAAGCAAGTAATTGGTAAGCGTATTATCTGCATTCATTTTAGGCAAAATAACGTTCTTGTCTTTACCTTGTAGTATTGCCAGTATAGAGCCAGTATCTATTTCTTTTTTTTCTTCTATTGATAAAAAAATATGATAATAACTATAATCCCAAATTGGCAATTTTAATAACTGGTTTGCTATTTCTATGCTTTTGTCCTCCGCATCTTCCTTAGACAACTTGTCTCTGAGCAAAACGTATTTAGCGCGTAATTCCTTTTTTATCATTCGTTAAAAATAGTGTATTATTCATTAGATGAAATGGCTTCGTAAATTACCAAAAAAATCATCATTAATAAATAAGCACCCATTGCCACAACGTATAACTCCATGCTTTTCAAAAGTTTAGGACTACAATGTAAACAAAATAATTTATAAATATCGACAAAAAGCATCTTTTTACCGATTAAGAGTTATTTTAGTGGTGCAATAACTACTTTAGACTGAAGTATTATACCAATATATAATTTTTTTTTAACAGTCTTAAAATAGCAAAGACCATTTCATAAAAAAGTATTGCCTTTAACTACACCAATCAAAAAAAAGAGATTATTTTTACTCTATGCCGCAAGAAGTTTCAATAAAATTACAATTAAGTACATTGCCTAACAACCCAGGTGTGTATCAATTTTATGATAAAGACGAAAAAATATTGTACGTTGGTAAGGCTAAAAACCTAAAAAAAAGGGTCAGTTCTTATTTTAATAAAACACATGACAATGGTAAAACAAAAGTTCTTGTAAAAAAAATAGTCTACATAAAACATATTGTAGTAGATACAGAGTCTGATGCTTTATTATTAGAAAATAACTTAATAAAAAAATACAAACCCAGATACAATGTTTTATTAAAAGACGACAAAACGTATCCTTGGATTTGCATAAAAAATGAGCGCTTTCCGCGTGTATTTTATACAAGAAACTTAATTAAAGACGGCTCTGAATATTTTGGCCCTTACACCAATATGAAAACCGTAAGGGTGTTGCTAGATTTAATTAAAAGTGTATACCCCTTGCGCACTTGTAATTAT
>NZ_JBDVAA010000136.1:0-5560 GCF_039943695.1 Cellulophaga sp.
ATATCTGTGTCTTTGTCTAAAACCGAAAAAGAAAATATTTGTGCTCCAGAAATACCTTGACTAATTTCTCCTTCCCAAGTTTTTACCACTACACCTTTGTGGCTAAATTTAATTAACTCACCAGATCTGTAACCTTCACTAATTGGCACATAGTAGATAAATGCATATATGGCTGCAAATGCAGCAATTATAATTAATATGGTAATTGCTAAAGCTTTTTTCATTAGGTAAAGTTATATGGTTATTGTGTGTTTAATTATTTAAGATCTTCGTGATTATCAAGAGCACGTTTTAATATAGGCTCTGGAATAGATTTTTTTGCTTTTGCGCCCATTTTTTTAAGCTTTTCTATAGATGTAATAATGTTTCCACGGCCTTCTACCAATTTGTTCATAGCCCCTTTGTATTCATTTTTAGCCTCATCCATTTTTTTACCAACTTTGGTTAAGTCACCAACAAAACCTTCAAACTTATCATATAAAGCACCAGCTTGTCTGGCTATTTCTATGGCATTACGCTGTTGCTTTTCATTATTCCACATAGTATCTATAGTACGCAGTGTAGCTAATAAGGTAGCAGGTGTAACAATTACTATATTCTGCTCAAAAGCTTTGTTGTAAAGGTTGTTATCGTTATTAATAGCAACGGCAAAAGCAGGCTCTATAGGAACAAAAAGCAATACAAAATCTGGACTTTCCATTTCGTATAAATCTTCATACTTTTTGGCAGACAGTTGGTCTACGTGCTTACGTAAAGATAGAATGTGTTCTTTTAAAAACTTCTCTTTTTCGGTTTCGTCATCAGCATTTACAAAACGCTCATAGGCAGTTAATGATACTTTAGAATCTACCACCATTTTTTTATTATCTGGTAAATTTATTATAACATCTGGCAATACTCTAGACCCATCTTCTCTGGTAAAACTCTGTTGTACGCTATATTCTCTGTCTTTTTCTAATCCAGATTTTTCTAGCACACGTTCTAATACCAATTCTCCCCAATTACCTTGCATTTTACTATCACCTTTTAAGGCTTTAGTTAAGTTTTCTGCTTCTTGAGTAATTTTAAGGTTCTGACTTTGTAAGTTTAATAGCTGTTCTTTTAAGGCAGAATGTATACTAATATTTTCTTTTTGACTTTCATCCACTTTTTTCTCAAATAATAGAATTTTTTCCTGTAGTGGATGTAAAATATTTTTGATGTTTACCTGATTCTGCTCTGTGAACTTGGTGCTTTTTTCATCTAAAATTTTATTTGCTAAGTTTTCAAATTCCTTAGTAAATTTTTCTTGAAGCTGTTCTACTTCTTGTTTTTGCTCTGTATTTTTAAGCTGAAGATTTTCTAAATCTGCTTGGTACCTAGTAATTTGGTTACTAAGTTGTTCTTTTTCTTCGCGTAACGTATTTTTTTCGTCCTCTAAAGAGACAACTTTATTTTCTAAAGTTGTTAAATTCTGATTTAGAATAGATTCTCTTTCTAATATGGCACTTTGGCTAGATTTTGTTTTTAGGTTCTGAATGTAGTTTCCTAAAAAGTAACCAGCAACAAGGCATATAACTGCAACTAAAAAGTATATCAAAAAATCGGTCATAAGGTGTATAGTGTCTATAAAAAAGTAAAGATAAAGGTTTTGTTTGTTGTTTTCTTTAAAGCCTAATAGAAGTAATTAACATCTAATGGCAAAAAAGTTATTTTCAGTTTTATAAAGTGTTTGTTAAGAAACTAAACAACCTTAAAGCTAGCGGTATTTTCATCAAAAACTATAGTGTCTTTAGGAAACAGCGCATTAAACTTTTTAGCAGCTATTAAATCTTTTGGTGTTCCAAAATGACTAGTGTTTTTATCTAGAATTAAAATTTTATCGCACAATTGCAAAGCAACTTCAATTTCGTGGGTTGTAAATAATATTGTCTTTTTGGTTTTGTGGGCTATATTTTTTAATAGTTTTAAAATAGTTGCCTTGTGGTACAAATCTAGATGAGATGTTGGTTCGTCTAATAAAATAATAGAGGTGTCTTGTGCCAACGCTCTTGCAATCATTACTTTTTGTAATTGTCCGTCACTAAGTTCGTAACATTTTTTATGTTGCAATTCTTCAATCTGTACTAAAGAAATGGCCTCTGTAATTTTATCTTTGTCAGTATTTGTAAGCGTACCAATCCAATTAGTGTATGGTTGTCTTCCTAAAGCAATAACTTCTAAAACAGTTAAGTTTTTAGAGGCTATTTTCTCTGTTAATACAACACTTATTTTAGCAGCTAAATGCTCGGGTTTATAGTCGCTAATTTCTAAATTATCTATACAAATACTACCATTAAGTTTAGGTTGTACCTTGCCCAAAGTACGTAGCAAAGTAGACTTTCCTATGCCATTTACACCAACAATAGCCGTTAACTCTCCTTTTTTTAAAGCAAAATTAATATCCTTAGAAATAACATTTTGTTGTTTCTTAGAGCTGTAACCTATGCTTAGGCTTGTTACTTTTAGGGCTATATGTTGTTGTTCTTTTTTGATGTTTTTTATATTTATCAATCTAAAATACCATTTTCTTTTTACGTATTAACAACCAAATTACTACAGGCGCACCAACAATAGATGTAATAGCGTTTATAGGTAATACATAAGCGCTAGATGGTAATTGCGCAATAGTATCGCATAGGAGCATTAAAATGGCTCCGTAAAGCAGTACTGCTGGTATTAGTGTTTTATGATTTGTAGTATTAAATACTTGTCTGGTTAAATGTGGTACAGCTAAACCTATAAAAGCAATAGGACCCGCAAAAGCGGTAATGCCACCAGCTAATAGACCTGTTGCTGCAATAATTAAAAAACGTTGTTTTTTAATATGTACTCCTAGACTACGCGCATAGTTTTCGCCCAATAAAAAAGCATTTAAAGATTTTATGGTAAAAATACTTATAATGATTCCTGTACCAACTATAGCTCCTAGCAAACCTAATTGTGACCAAGATAAATTACCAAGGCTACCAAAAGACCAATAAATATACTGTTGTAATTGCTCTGCATCTGTAAAATATGACAACACACTAACAATTGCAGCGGTAATGCTACCAAACATTAAACCAATAATTAAAAGTGTCATAGTGTCTTTTACCTTAGCGGCAACAATCATTACCGCTAATAAAACAAAAAAACTGCCTGTGCTAGATGCTATGGCTAAAGTTACATTATTTACAACGCCAAATGTAAAAACACCAGAAAGTAGGGAAGCTCCCATAATTAAAATAGCAGCACCTAAACTAGCACCAGAACTAATACCCAAAACAAAAGGTCCTGCAAGCGGATTTCTAAACAATGTTTGCATTAACAAACCACTTAAAGCCAAGCCACTACCAGTTAATATGGCGGTTATTGCTTTTGGTATTCTGTAATTTCTAATAATATAGCCCCAAGATTCTTTTTGCAAGTTGCCTCCAAAAATAGCACTTATAGTATCTGTAAAAGGTATAGTAACAGACCCAAAACTTATGCTAATGCAAAAACATATTACAAGTAAAACAAGTAATAATATAAATGCTAATGTGTATTTTTTTTGATGCAACACTATTGTAGAGGTTTAAAAAATGTAGTCTTATATTCTGGTAAAACGTCTGGATGAAAAATAGAAATTAGGTCTTTTAAAACCAAGTCTGGCCTGTTAGGAGCAAGCTCAAAAAACAAGACACCGCCAGTTTCTCCTTTAACTAAAGTAATAGTATATATTTTTTTATTTTTATATGCATCAAACTGAGTATAATGCTCACTAGATTCTGCTACTTGTTTGTAACTAGAGTTGCTAGATGGTGATATCCAAAAATCGGCTTTGCCAGCTTTGTCAAAAACACTTTCTATACTTAAACCAACACCACCAGTTTCTTGCAAATCACTCCACAAATAATTAGCGTTTGCATCTTTTAAAAACTGAGCCATCCAGCTTTTTCCGCCAGCCACGTGCCATAAATCTTTATACAAGCCACCAGTTAAAACACTTGGCCTGTTAGTTGCCTTTTTTGCTAATGCTTTGGCATCATTATAGTTGGTTTCAATAGTTTTAAAAATTGAATCGGCTTTAGCCTCTGCATTAAAAAACGGAGCAAAAAACTTAATCCATTCTGCTTTGCCAAGCGGAGTTTCCTCTGTCCAGTCGCCATTAAAAACAACAGGAATATTAGAGCGTTGCAAAGTACTGTATGTTTTATTGTTGTTATCTATGCCAAAACCAACAACAACCTCTGGGTTAAGGGCTATAACCATTTCTGTATTAAGAGATTGGTTAACGCCTAACTCTTCAATTTCTCCCTCTTTAATTAATGTTCTGGCAGTAGTAGAAGAGATATAATCTGTGTTAGGAAAACCAACTAATTTATCTAAAACACCAAGAGATTCTAATGCCGGTATGTGTGTTGTAGATGTTACAACTAGTTTCTGTACAGGAACAGTTACAATAGCGTCATAATCATCTTTATTCAAGGTAATTGTGGCTGCTTTATCTTTAGGAATTAAGGCATATGTAAAAGCAGATTCTGCTTTTGGCCAAGGAGAGGTAATTTTTAAAATAGTAATACCATTTGCCTGCTTTTCTATGCTAAAACCTTTTGCGTAACTAAGGTTTGCTTTAGTTGGTTTTGCTGTAGTTGTAGGTAATGGTTGTTGTGTTTTTTCTTTACAAGAAGCAAGTATTAAAAAACAACTAAAAAGGGCAATTTTTAAAATTTTCATCGATAGCGAATTAAAGTCCAAAAGTAGTGTAATTTAAATTTGAATAAAAAAATTGAGTAAAAAGGATTACTTTTGCGCCGAATTTTGGTTCTACTATATAGCGTAGTAAGATTAAAAGGGAATTTGGTGCAAATCCAAAACTGTTCCCGCAACTGTAAGCTTAGTTTACCAAGGGTAAATGCTTTTTGTAACTACAGATCCACTGTCTTGTATTTTATTAAGATGGGAAGGAGAGCAAAAAGACGCAAGTCAGGAGACCTGCCATATTCAAAACAACTAATGTTAAACTTTCGGGATAAAAGTTTACGTATGGGTACAGACATACGCAGAAATTAATATAATTTCTACTCC
This sequence comes from Cellulophaga sp., assembly GCF_039943695.1. Taxonomy (NCBI): domain Bacteria; kingdom Pseudomonadati; phylum Bacteroidota; class Flavobacteriia; order Flavobacteriales; family Flavobacteriaceae; genus Cellulophaga; species Cellulophaga sp. The sequence continues at coordinate 5,071 of NZ_JBDVAA010000136.1, forward strand.
CGTTTTTATTAATGAAACACAAAAATGAACAAAAAAATTATTGGTTTATGTGCGGCTGTATTGGCTAGTGCAACTGTTGTGGCACAACAGGAACAAGAAGAACAAAAGGTTCAAAAATTAGATGAAGTTGTAGTAAGTGATTCTCGTTTTGAATTGAAAAGAGAAAACTCTGGTAAAACAGTTATTAAAATTACAGCGGAAGAGTTAAAAAGAAATCAAGGTAAAACGGTAGCAGAAATTATAAACGCAAAAAGTGGATTTTCTATTGCAGGTAGTACAAGTAGGCAAGGTACTGTTTTAGGTGTATTTGCGCGTGGTGGTAGAGGAAGACAAGTATTGGTTATTGTAGATGGTGTTAGGGTGTCAGACCCATCTTCAGTAGGGCAAGAATACGATTTAAGATTACTTACCGCAGCAAATATAGAGTCTATAGAAATTATTAAAGGAGCGGCAAGTACACTTTACGGTACAAATGCAGCAACCGCAGTAA
>NZ_JBDVAA010000137.1:0-7855 GCF_039943695.1 Cellulophaga sp.
TAAAGGATCTGCTTTTGGTGAGTTGAAAAAAGTGGCATCTGGAGGAGAGCTTTCTCGTATTATGTTAGCTATAAAGGCAGTTTTAGCTAAATATGAAGATTTACCAACCCTTATGTTTGATGAGATAGATACAGGAGTTTCTGGAGAAATATCTAACAGAATGGGAGTTATTATGCAAGAGATGAGTAGTAGTATGCAGATATTCTCCATTACACACTTGCCGCAAGTAGCATCTAAAGGTAATCATCATTACAAAGTATATAAAGAAGATAAAAATAACGTAACGCACACGCAAATGAAGCAACTTACTACAGAAGAAAGAGTAGTGGAGTTAGCAGAAATGTTGGGAGGTAAAGATTTATCAGATTCTGCTATTGCACACGCAAGGCAGTTATTGAATTAGAAGCATTGCATTCTACTTTTTTTGAATATCTTTACGCGCACATAAAAATTACCAAAATAAACAGCAAATGGCATACAATTTATTAAAAGGAAAAAGAGGTATTATATTTGGAGCATTAGATGAAAATTCTATTGCTTGGAAAACTGCAGAAAGAGTACACGCAGAAGGTGGTACTTTTGTGTTAACTAACGCACCTATAGCAATGCGTATGGGGCAAATAAAGCAGTTGGCAGAAAAAACAGGATCAGAAATTATACCTGCAGATGCAACTAGCGAAGAAGATTTAAACAACTTGGTAGCAAAGGCTACAGAAATTTTGGGTGGTAAATTAGATTTTGTTTTACACTCTATAGGAATGTCTGTAAACGTAAGAAAAGGTCGTGCTTATACAGATGAGAAGTATGATTTTACAGCAAAAGGTTGGGATGTTTCTGCATTGTCTTTTCATAAAGTAATGCAAAGTTTATATAAAGCAGATGCAATGAACCAGTGGGGAAGTATTGTAGCTTTAACTTATATGGCTGCACAACGTACATTTCCAGATTATAATGATATGGCAGATAATAAAGCATATTTAGAATCTGTAGCTCGTAGTTTTGGTTATTTCTTTGGTAAAGAAAAGCAAGTACGTGTAAATACAATTTCTCAGTCTCCAACGCCAACTACAGCAGGTCAAGGTGTTAAAGGTTTTGGTGGTTTTATTGCTTATGCAGATAAAATGTCTCCTTTAGGTAATGCAACTGCTCAGGATTGTGCAGATTATACTGTTTCTTTGTTTTCAGACCTTACAAAGAAAGTAACTATGCAAAACTTATTTCATGATGGTGGTTTTTCTAACACAGGAGTTAGCCAAGAGGTAATAGAGCATTTTACAGAAGAATAAGAATAATATAATATAGTAAGAGCCATCCTTTTTTTGGGGTGGCTTTTATGTTTACAGTGGTACTACATGAATTTTTTGTTTTCTTTTATAGTTCCGGTTTATAACAGGCCTAATGAAATTAGAGAGTTGTTGCAAAGTTTAGAGCAACAAACCTACACAAAACCTTATGAGATTGTTATTGTGGAAGATGGTTCTACTATTAGCTCAGAGGAAGAGGTTTCTCGTTTTTCTAGTTTACCAATATCATATTATAAAAAAGAGAATTCAGGACCAGGAGATTCTAGAAATTACGGAATGCGAAAAGCTAAGGGTAATTACTTTATAGTCTTAGACTCAGATTGTATTTTACCATCACATTATTTAGAAACAGCAGAAGCATCACTGCAAAAAGACTATGTAGACTGTTACGGCGGGCCAGATGCGGCACATGAATCTTTTTCTACAGTACAAAAAGCAATTAATTACGCAATGACATCGTTTTTTACAACAGGTGGTATACGCGGAGGTAAAAAGGCAGTAGATAAATTTCAGCCTCGTAGTTTTAATATGGGTATTTCTAAAGAGGCTTTTGAGCAAACTGGTGGCTATGGTAATATTCATCCTGGTGAGGACCCAGATTTAACTATTAGAATTTGGAACAATGGTTTTACAACCAAATTAATTCCTGAGGCATATGTTTATCATAAGCGTAGAATAGACTGGAATAAATTTTACATTCAGGTAAACAAGTTTGGTATGGTACGCCCAATATTAAATAAATGGCATCCAGAAACAGCTAAAATTACGTATTGGTTTCCGGCTTTATTTTGCTTTGGGTTTTTAGTTTCACTATTGGCTTCGTTTTTAGGACTACCCTGGTTTTTATATTGTTATAGTTTGTATTTTACGCTGTTATTTATAGATTCGCTTATAAAAAATAAAAGTATTGTAATTGCGTTTTTATCTTTGGTAGCTGTAACAATACAATTTGTTGGGTATGGTTATGGCTTTTTAAAATCTACTTTAACTTTAAACTCAAGTAAAAAGACTGCACAAGAATTATTTCCTAAATTATTTTTTAAATTATAAAGGTGTTAAGTAAAATAAAAAACGGACTAAATAAACGTAAAGTGAAAATATTTTCACTGTTTTTACTATGTGCTACTATGGCGTGGTTTATTAGTAATTTGTCTGATTCTTATACAGCAAATACTTATTTTAATTTAGAGTACATAAACGTACCAGATAGTTTATTTTTTGCAGAAAAACACCAGACAGAAGTTCAGGTAAAAGTACACGCTGGAGGTTTTCAGTTGTTACGTTTAAATACTTTTAGAAAAAATATTAAAGTAGATTTAAAAAGTGTAGAGCATAAAGGAGATAAGTTTTTTCTTAGACAGTCTGTGTTTAGGAAGCAAATAGAACAACAATTGCCCAACTCATTATCTTTAACAGAAGTTGGTTTTAGTGACACTTTGTATTTAGATTTGTATAAGTTGCATACAAAAAAAGTTCCTGTTATATCTAGTGTTAAAGTAGATTTAGCGCAAAATTATGTGCTAGATAAAGCACTTAAAATAACACCAGATTCTATAAAAATTTCAGGACCAAAAACAGAGATAGATTCTATTAACTATGTTAAATCAGAAGAATATGATTTTAGTAATATTTCTTCAAACTTTAAGCAAAAACTAGGTTTATTGTTACCGCAAGATCTAACCAATACAAAGTTTTCTAACGAGAGTGTTGTTGTTTCTGGTGAGGTCTTTCGTTTTTCAGAGAAAATAATTACAGTGCCAGTTACTGTGTTAAATTTACCAGAAGAAGTAAGTATTAGAACGTTTCCTAATAAAGTTTCTATTTTGTGTAAAGCAAAAGTTACAGATTTAAAAGAGGTTAAAGTGTCTGATTTTAGTTTAACTGCAGACTTTAATGATTATGTTGATGAAAACTCACCAATTTTAAAGTTAAAACTAAGTAAAAAGCCAGAGGGTGTATATAGTGCTAAGTTAAAAGAAGAAGCTGTAGAATTTATTTTAAATAGAAAATGAAAATAGTAGGTTTAACAGGAGGTATAGGTAGTGGAAAAAGTACAGCAGCAAAAATGTTTGCAGATTTAGGTGTTCCTGTTTATAATTCGGACCTAGAAGCTAAACAGTTAATGCATACTTCTGTTAGTGTTAAAGAGCAAATAGCAAGCCTATTAGGTAAAGATGCTTATGTAAACAATGTTTTAAATAGAGAATATATAGCAGAAAAGGTATTTGCGGATGCTAGTTTGTTAGAGCAACTAAATAATATTGTACACCCAGCTGTAAGAGAGCACTTTTTAGAGTGGACTAAAAAACAAGACGCACCCTATGTTATACAGGAAAGCGCAATTATTTTTGAAAATAAAAACCAAGATTTCTACGACTACATAATTTTGGTTACAGCACCTTTGGAAGTCAGAATTAATAGGATTTTAAAAAGGGATAATACTACACGAGAAAAAATTCTTTCTAGGATGAACAATCAATGGGCAGATGAAAAGAAAGAAAAAATGTCTGATTTTAAGTTAATAAATGAAGATATTGTAAATTTAGAGTTAAAAATAAATGAAATTCACTCTATATTAAGGAGCTTATCTTAATAATCGTTAAAGTTTAACTATTAGTGTTAAGGTTAGGTTAAACAGGAGAGACTATATATGTTAAAATCTTAATTTTGCCCAAATGAACAAGAAGTTATTGGTTGTACTTATTGTGTTAATGACCTTGTCTTTGCTAGGAATAATATTTGTTCAGGCGTATTGGATTAAAAAATCTATAGAGGACAAAGAAGAGCAATTTTATCAGACAGTATCTCAGGTACTAGATAATGTAGCAAGCAAAATAGAAACAAGAGAAATAAATGAGTATGGAGATAAGTTTATAGCGCTAAAAGATAGTGTTGGTAAACCATCAGAATACCAAATTAGAGATATTTTTTATAGAGAGGTAGATGAAGACTCTAGAGAAGTAACTATTTATAATCACGGAATATTAAAAGAGAATTACAATGTTCCACCTTCGTTCTTTGACAATGATCTTTTAAGTGATAGTACAACAACTATTACTAGTTATACAAGCAAAACTGTAGAAACTGTTTTAAAAGAAAATTTTGGTATGGATGGTAAAGGTTACAGCTTTACACCCATAAAAAAAATAACAAAATTTGGAGATATTTCTAGGTTTGAAAAATTACAGTTTGAGGAATCTTTTAGAGATGAGGCAAACAGAAGGCCAATGTATAAAAGGGTTTCTAAAAAAGAGATTAGAACAGCTTTAGAAAAAGAATTTAAAAATAGAAAAATTGATATTGATTTTGAGTATGGTATTTATAGCAAAGGCCTACCAACATCTGTAAAATCTAGAAAATTTAAATTTGACCCAGAAACAATAAATAGAACACCAATTTTTAGGGATAGTGAAGGAAAAACAGATTTTTCGTTGCTAGTTTCTTTTCCCGATAAAAAGGAATACTTAATTGGTTCTATTTTAGGAATGGCATTAATTACATTTTTATTTACCACTATTATACTAATAACGTATGTAGGTGCTATTTATCAATTAATTAGACAAAAGAAAATATCTGAAATAAAAACAGACTTTATTAATAATATGACGCACGAGTTTAAAACCCCAATTGCTACTATAAATTTAGCAGTAGAGGCCATTAAAAACCCTGCAACCATAGGAGATAAAGAAAAAGTTGGTCGTTACTTACAAATGATAAGAGACGAAAATAAAAGAATGCACGCACAAGTAGAGAATGTGTTGCGTATATCTAAATTGGAGAAGAATCAATTAGATATTAGTAAGGAAAGAGTAGATGTACACGACATAATTGAAGATGCTATTACACACGTAGAATTAATAGTAGATGATAGAGGTGGTTATATTAATACACACCTAAATGCAAAACGTACAGATGTTTTGGCTAATGAAATGCACTTTACCAACGTGTTGGTAAATGTTATGGATAATGCTATTAAATACTCTCCTGAAGCACCAAAAATTGATGTGTATACAGAGAGTACTAAAAATAGTATTGTTATAAAAATTAAAGATCAAGGGTCTGGAATGAGTAAAGCTGTTCTGAAAAAAGTTTTTGAAAAATTTTACAGAGAGCACACAGGAGATATACATAATGTAAAAGGGCACGGTTTAGGACTGGCCTACGTAAAAAAAATAATAGATGATCACCAAGGTGAAGTTTATGCAGAAAGCGAAAAAGGAAAAGGAAGCACTTTCTACATTAAATTACCTATAATTTAAGAGATATGGAAACAGTAAACAAGAAAATACTTTTGGTAGAGGACGATCCAAACTTTGGAATAGTTCTTAAAGATTATTTAGGAATGAATAATTTTGATGTAGTATTAGCTAAAAACGGAATGGAAGGTTTTGAAAAGTTCAAAAAAGACATTTATGATGTTTGTATTTTGGATGTGATGATGCCTTATAAAGATGGTTATACTTTAGCTAGAGAGATTAGAGAAAAGAATGAAAACGTGCCAATTGTTTTTCTTACTGCTAAAACAATGAAAGAAGATGTGCTAAAAGGTTATAAAGCAGGTGCAGATGATTACTTAAATAAGCCTTTTGATTCTGAAGTTCTTTTAATGAAGCTAAAAGCTATATTACAAAGAAAATCTTCTAATACTATGGCAGATAGTAAAAAGTTTGAGTTTACAATTGGTGATTTTAAATTGAACTCTAAACTTAGATTCTTAAAATTTAAAGAAGAAGAAGCTGTTAAATTATCTCCAAAAGAAAACGATCTTTTACGTTTGTTGGCTTTACACGAAAACGATTTAATGCCAAGAGAATTAGCATTAACTAAAATATGGAGAGATGATAACTATTTTACATCTAGAAGTATGGATGTTTATATAGCTAAGCTTAGAAAGTATTTAAAGAAAGATGAGAATGTAGAGATATTAAACATTCACGGTGAAGGTTTCCGTTTGGTAATTAAAACTGAAGAAGAGTCTTAAAATATTTTTATTATAAAATATACAAAACAAAAAACCATCCTATTTAAGGATGGTTTTTTTATGCTTATAACTTTTCTTTAATAGTTGCTATTATGTTTTTAGGATCATCATTAAAATTTACCCAAAGTGTTTCTTTATTTTTTTTAAACCAAGTAAGTTGTCTTTTAGCAAATCTTCTGGTATTTTTTTTAATTTCAGATAACGCAAACTCTAGCGTCCAATTACCATTAAAAAACTGAAATAGCTCTCTATAGCCAACAGTTTGTAGTGCGTTAAGGTTTTGGTATTCTGTTAGTGCTTTGGCTTCGTTTAATAAGCCATTTTGCTCCATTAGATCTACTCTAGTATTAATTCTGTCGTAAATAATTTCACGATCTGCCGTAATACCAATTGTAATTACATTAAATGGTCTTTTAGGTTTTTCCTGATTTAAAAAAGTAGAGTAGGGCTTCCCAGATCCAATACAAACCTCTAAAGCTCGTATTAATCTATGTGGATTGTCTTTATCTACTTTGTTGTAATATTCAGGATCTAAATTTTCTAATTTTTGTTGTAATGCAGTAATACCTTCTTTTTCAAATAAAGTATTTAAACTTACTCTAACACTAGCATCTATTTTAGGGAAACTATCTACGCCTTTGGTAACAGCATCTACATATAAACCGCTACCGCCAACAAGTACTACAATGTCTTTTTCTTTAAATAGATTGTCTAATTTTTTAAGCGCTTCTTTTTCAAAATCGCCAACAGAATAAGATTCTAAAATACTTTTATGCTGAATAAAATGATGTGGTACAGCAGCTAGTTCATCTTTATCAGGAACAGCAGTACCAATAGCCATTTCTTTAAAAAACTGACGAGAATCAGCAGATATTATTTCTGTATTAAAATGCTGTGCTAATGTAATTGCCAATTTTGTTTTTCCAATAGCGGTAGGGCCAACAACAGACAGTAGAGTTTTAGTATTCACTATGCTTCTTTTTCGTTTTCATCTTCATCTTCTTGGTTTAAGTTGTAGCCACACTTTCTACAATAATCAGCATCAGATCGTTTAATTTCACAACTACAATTAGGACAAGATCTTCCTTCGTCCATAGTTTTATTTGTGTTTAAGTTAGATGCGTACTCGGCAGATACAATACCTGTGGGTACAGCAATAACTCCGTAACCAATAATCATAATTAAAGTGGCTAAAAACTGCCCAAGTGGTGTTTGCGGAGAAATATCACCATAACCAACGGTAGTTAATGTAACTATTGTCCAGTATACACTATGTGGTATACTGTTAAATCCGTGGTCTGGACCTTCAATTAAATACATTAATGTACCTAATAGTACAGATATTATCAATACAAAAAATACAAAAACTGATATTTTGGTTCTACTTGCTCTTAATGCATTTATAAGTTTATTAGATTCACCAACAAAACGCACTAGCTTTAATATTCTAAAAACACGTAATAACCTTAGTGCTCTAAATGCTGTAAAATACTGCGATCCCATAAAAAAGAAAGCTAAATATTTAGGCACCGTAGATAAAAAATCTATAATACCAAAAAAGCTAAAAATA
>NZ_JBDVAA010000138.1:0-2427 GCF_039943695.1 Cellulophaga sp.
GAGCCTCCATTTAGGAGGCTTTTTTAATATTATACTATGTAGTTAAAAATTACTTAGCAACGTTAACAGCTCTAGTTTCACGTATTACAGTAACTTTTACTTGTCCTGGATATGTCATATCTGTTTGTATTTTTTGCGAAATCTCAAAAGATAATTCAGCTGCTTTATCATCATTTACTTTTTCACTCTCCACAATAACACGCAACTCTCTACCCGCTTGTATGGCATATGCTTTTTGTACACCCACAAACCCAAAGGCTACTTCTTCTAAATCTTTTAAACGCTGTATATAAGAGTCTAAAACTTGTCTTCTTGCACCTGGTCTAGCACCACTAATAGCATCACAAACCTGTACAATTGGAGCAATTAATGTTTTCATTTCAATTTCATCGTGGTGAGCACCAATTGCATTACACACATCTGGCTTTTCCCCGTATTTCTCTGCCCATTGCATACCTAAAATAGCGTGTGGAGTTTCTACCTCTACTTCTGTATTTGGTACTTTACCTATATCATGTAATAAACCTGCTCTTTTAGCTGTTTTAGGGTTTAAACCTAACTCTGCTGCCATTACACCACAAAGCTTAGCAACTTCTCTAGAGTGTTGCAGTAAGTTTTGCCCATATGAAGAACGATATTTCATACGACCTACAGCCCTAATTAACTCTGGGTGTAAACCGTGAATACCTAAGTCTATAATTGTACGCTTACCAACCTCTACAATTTCTTGTTCTATTTGTTTTTCTGTTTTACGCACAACCTCTTCAATACGTGCTGGGTGTATACGGCCATCTGTTACTAATTTATGTAAAGATAAACGTGCTACTTCTCTACGCACAGAATCAAAACAAGAAAGTATAATTGCTTCTGGTGTATCATCAACAATAATTTCTACTCCTGTTGCAGCTTCTAAGGCTCTAATGTTTCTTCCTTCTCTACCAATAATACGTCCTTTTACATCATCAGACTCAAGGTTAAAAACAGATACGCAGTTTTCTACAGCCTCTTCTGTACCTATACGTTGTATGGTATTTATGATAATTTTTTTAGCATCTTGTTCTGCAGTAAGCTTAGCTTCTTCCATTGCAGTTTGCATAAACGCCATAGCATCTGACTTTGCAGTTTCTTTTAAAGAATCTACCAATTGCTCTTTTGCTTCATCTGCAGATAAACCAGAAATTACTTCTAATTGCTGCACTTGATTTTTATGTAGTTTATCTAACTCAGACTGTTTCTTTTCTAAATAGTCATTTTTATGATCTACAGATTGTAATTTAGACTGCAATTGATCATTTAATTTTTTCCCTTTTGCAAGTTCATTACTTACTTGAGACTCTTTATCTCTTGTACGCTTTTCTGCTTCGGACATTTTTTTGTCCTTTGCAATAATAACTTTTTCGTGTTCTGCTTTAAGTTCTAAAAACTTTTCTTTTGCTTGTAATATTTTATCTTTTTTTATGCTTTCACCTTCTGTCTTAGCATTTCTTAAGATTGACTCTGCTTCTAGTTTTGCACTTGCTATTGTTTTAGAGGCTTTGCCTTTCTCTAAAAATTTGGCTATCATAAAACCAATTGCTAAACCTACTATAGCTCCTACAATTATAAATGTAATATTCTCCATGGTTGTTTATATATATTAAAAAACCCACATTGGGGGTGTTTTGTACAAACTCCTATAAAACAGGATTAGGGCTAACAGCATGATCAAGGATCCTTATACTAGTAAGGCTTGCTTTTACAAACTAAACTCACCCTTTAAAAACAAATTAATGTTGAGTTTGTCAAAAAAATACCAATGTGGGCAGTAACTTAATGTTATGTAATGAACGTATTTGTACTATATAGAGCTTAGCTTAGAATCTACAATACTCTCCAAAGCTTTCAAACGCTCTGTCACCTCTGTTGTATCTTCTTGCTTATCAATACTTTTTTGTTCTATTTTAGAGGCAAACTGCAAGGCACACATTGCCAAAACATCTTGTTTATCTCTAACGGCATAGTTTTGCTCAAACTTTTTTGCTAACTGCTCTATATTTTTTGCAGCTTTACGTAAACCTTCTTCCTGACTAGGATCTATAGTTAATGGGTAAACCCTGTCTGCAATAGAAAGTTTAATTTTTAGCTTTTCTGCCATAAGTATTAATATTACACTATTCAGCTAGTTGAGCAATACAATGATCTAACTCTCTAATTAATGTATTTATTTTAAGCTTTGCTTCTGTTTTATTCTTAATACTGCCTAGCATAGAATTTGCAAGTTTAAGAGCATTGTACTTTTCTTCCCAATCTAAAACTAAATTAGAAGTAGCAGCTTGTTCTTTTTTAAGCGATAGTAATTCTCCATACAACCTACTATTAGCTTGCTGTAATAACTCCATTTTATGAAGTAGCTTGCTAACTTTGTTTTCTAAAGAATCAACAATTTCA
>NZ_JBDVAA010000139.1:0-4506 GCF_039943695.1 Cellulophaga sp.
TTGATTAATTTTTGTTGTTAGTATTGTAGCTCCTTTGGTTGGTAATAGTAAATTTTCTTTCCAATTAAAAGATTTGTTTGTTATAATATTAGTTACTTTTTTACCATCTAAACCAAGCTCTTTAAACCTAGAAAGATCTAGTTGGTGTGGATCTTCATTTTTATTTAGGATGATGGTAACTACGTCATCATTTAAAATTCTAAATAATACATAGACGCCATTTTCAGGAGCAAAATGTATGGTTTTGCCATTATGAATAGTCTCACTATTTTTTCTGAAATTTAATAGTGTACTCATATAGTTTTGCATTTCTTTTTGATTGGTAGTTAAGCCTTCTCCTGTAAATGCATTTGTAGTGTCAGTGTTCCATCCGCCAGGAAAATCTGTACGTATTAAACCGTGATCTCCTGGTTTAGCCGTGTTTTGCATTAAAATTTCTGTACCGTAATAAAACTGAGGAATACGTGGTAACAAAGCTGTGTAGGCTATTGCCATTTTTGTATTTTCTACATTTTCATTAAGTTGAGTAAACACTCTGTCCATATCATGATTGTCTAAAAACACCATAATATCTTTAGGAGATTGGTACGCAAAATCATTAGCTAACCCTTCATATGCTTTTACTAGTCCTGTACCCCAAGTTTCATCTTGGTTTAAGGCATCTACAATGTTTTGTTGCATAGCAAAATCCATAGTAGAGGTAAGGTTAGACTGGTACTCATCTTTATTTTTATTATCTTTTTGCCAATAAGCAATTAGTAAAGGATTGTAACTCCACTCTTCACCAACAATAGAAAAGTTAGGATATTCTGCCATAATAGAGCCGGCCCAATTTGCCATAAAATATTTATCTGGATAAGGGTATGTATCTTGGCGTATACCTCCTAATTCTAAAGTCTCTATCCACCAGATACTATTTTGAATTATATATGTTCCTAAAAAAGGATTACGCTGATTTAAATCGGGCATATGGTTACCAAACCAACCGTGAGTCATTATTTTATTATCTGCTTTAGATGCATAAATATCTTGGTTACTGGTTCTTTTATGGTTAGATATTTCTACAGGTTTGTTGTTTGTAAACTCATTCTGGTAGTTAACCCAATCCTTAAAAGGTAAATCTTTCATCCACCAGTGTTCTAATCCGCAATGATTAGCCACTTGGTCCATAATAATTTTTATACCTTTTTTATTTGCTTTTACAGCAAGCTCTTTATACTCTCCCAGAGTACCAAATCTAGGATCTACACCATAAAAATCTGTAATAGCATAGCCATGGTAAGATGCGTTATACATATTATTTGTTAAAAGCGGACTTGGCCAAATAGCTGTAAAACCTAATTTATCTATATAATCTAAATTATTTGTAATGCCTTTAATATCTCCTCCGTGTCTGGCATAATCGTTAGTACGGTCTATTGCTTTTTCATTTAAGGTGCTATCTATATCATTACTAGTATAAGCATTTGCAAAACGGTCTGGGGTAATTAAGTAAACAGCATCAGCGCTAGAAAAACCTAAGTAATCATCAGCTTTTTTATTTCGTTCTTTAAGTTCATATGTCTCAACTTTTTTAGCACCATCTTTAGTAGTAAAAGTAATGTTGAACTTGCCTGCGGTTACTGATTCATCAATTTCTAAATCAATAAACAAATAGTTAGGACTATCACCTTTAGTTACTTTTTTTATAGAAATACCTGTTTTAGAAATAGTAGCAGTAGCTTCTGTAATATTTGGATCTTTAACAAGTAATTGTAAATTATTGTTTTTAAAACCTACCCACCAATTTGGTGGTTCTATGCGCTCTATATCATTAGAAATTGTAATAGGCGCTACTTCTTGTTTCTGTTCTTTTTTAGGAGAACAAGAAACAAAAAGAGCAAAAACTAATACAAAAACACTTAAAAATCCTTTTTTCATAGCTAAAATAATATTTAAGCAGTAATTAAATTATTCTGTTTAATAGTAATAGAATTGCCATTTACAAATATCGTAAGCTCTTCTCCTTTTAATAGCTCAAAAGTATTTTTAGACTGAGTTACACTTACTTTAATTGTATGGTTTCTAAAATTAACTTTAAATGAATAGCCTTCCCATTCTTTAGGTATTTTAGGGCTAAAAGATAGTTTGTGGTTACGTACGCGCATACCACCAAAGCCTTCAATAATACTCATCCAAGTACCAGCCATAGATGTAATATGTAAGCCTTCTTCTACCTCTTTATTATAATCATCTAAATCTAGTCTAGATGTTCTTAAATAAAAGCTATATGCTTGGTCCATACGGTCTAACTTTGCAGCTAAAATACTATGTACACAAGGAGAGAGTGAACTTTCGTGCACTGTAAAAGGCTCATAAAAATCAAAATGACGCTCTATTTCTTCATTTGTAAAGTTGTCTTCAAATAAGTAAAAACCTTGTAGAGTATCTGCTTGTTTAATGTATGGCGAGCGTAAAATTCTGTCCCAAGACCATTTCTGATTTATGGGTCTAAAAGCAGTATCCAAATCAGAAACAGGAGTTAATTCTTTGTCTAAAAATCCGTCTTGTTGTAAAAATACATTATGCTCTTCAGAAAAAGGGAAATACATATTATCTGCTACGTCTTTCCACTTTTTAATTTCATCAGAAGTTAAATTAACTTTAGACATAACACGTTCATAATCTGTAGTGTATTTTTCTTTGACAGTAGCTATAGTTTCTGTGGTGTAATTAATACACCATTGTGCCATATAGTTGGTATACCAGTTATTGTTTATGTTATTTTCGTACTCATTAGGACCAGTAACACCAAGAATAACATATTTATTTTGCTTGGTAGAAAAAGTAGCTCTTTGGTGCCAAAAACGGGCAATACCAATAAGCACCTCTAATCCTTTCTCTGGAATATAGCTGTAGTCTCCTGTATACCTATAATAATTATAAATAGCAAAAGCAATGGCTCCGTTTCTGTGTATTTCCTCAAAGGTAATTTCCCATTCATTATGGCACTCTTCGCCATTCATAGTTACCATTGGGTACAAGGCAGCTCCGTTAGAAAAATCTAATTTTTCTGCATTTTCAATAGCTTTTTCTAAGTGATTGTACCTGTATGCTAATAAATTGCGACCAACATTTTGGTCTTTAGTAGCCATATAAAAAGGCAAACAATAAGCTTCTGTATCCCAGTAAGTACTACCACCATATTTTTCGCCAGTAAAACCTTTAGGTCCAATATTTAGTTGTGCATCTGTTCCTAAGTATGTTTGGTTTAACTGAAAAATATTAAAACGGATACCTTGTTGCGCTTTTACATCGCCATCTATAGTTATGTCTGATGTTTCCCAAATAGTAGCCCAAGCATCTTTTTGTGATTGCAATAATGCAGTAAAACCTGTTTTAATAGCTTTGTTTAATGCTTCTGTAGCTGCAGAAATTAAGTTTTCTTTAGCGTGATTCCTATCTACTGTATACCCTGCAAATTTGTGTATAGAAAAAGTAGAGTTTGCATCTACATCTGCAGTGTAGCTATATGTTATTTTATTTTTTATTTTTTCAACTATAGGAACAATACCTGCTTTTTTATCATTCAAAAAACATTCGGACTCCATAAAAGTACAGGTATTAAACTCTGTTTTTAAAGTATGTGCCTCTATAAATGCTTTGTTGTCTAAAGAATTTATGTTTGTTATTTCCCAAAATTTATCATCCCAGTTAGTGTCTTCATTGGTAATACCTGCATCTAAATAAGGACTAAATGTTATTGTAGCATCTACGTTTACAGGAGTAATGGTATAGTCAATAGCACCAACTTCATCTAATGTTAAGCTTAAAAAACGTTTTGTTTTTACAGAAACAATTACGTTATTTTTTAGAGTAGCTGTAAAAGTTCTAGACAGCCAACCTTCTTGCATATTTAATTCTCTTTTAAAATTATCTACTTTACACGTAAATAAATCCAGGTTTTCGCCATTAACTTGCACGTTAATACCAATCCAATTAGGAGCATTTAATACTTTAGCAAAATACTCAGGGTATCCTTTTTTCCACCAGCCAACTTTAGTTTTATCTGGGTAATAAACACCAGCTATGTAACTACCTTGAAAAGTAGGTCCAGAGTAGTGTTCTTCAAAATTAGCTCTTTGTCCCATTGCACCGTTTCCAATGCTAAACAAGCTTTCTGAAGATTTAACTCTGTCTGTGTTAAAACCTTCTTCTATGATAGACCACTTGTTTGTTATAATATAATCTTGATTCATAATTTCTTATGCTATTGATTCTTGCAGATGTTACTTTTTGAGTAAGCTATTATCTACATTTATTTTTTTATTAATTCTTGTATAAAGTCTGATGAGATTTCTGTAAAATCTTTAAAAACATAGTCAGCCTTGCTTAATATTGATGCATCTCCAATACCAATGCTAATCATATTTGCGGCATTAGCAGCATCTATACCAGCTGTTGCATCTTCAAAAACAATACAATCTTCAGGGGCAATAGATAGTGCATTTGCAGCATTTAAAAATA
>NZ_JBDVAA010000140.1:0-9559 GCF_039943695.1 Cellulophaga sp.
AAACAAAATCAAAAATATAGAGAACAACAACTAAAAGAACTAAAAGTATTAGTGTGTTTAGGTATTTAGCGTAAATATCATCTAAACCAAAGTCAACTAAATAGTCGTGCAGTGAATATGAAATTTGATTTAAACTGTACATAAAAAAAGATTAATATATTTAGGTGAAATTAAGTTAAGTAATTGATTAATAATATTAATAAGATGCTAATTAATCTAAAAATTTAGCTTTTAATTCCGGAGTAGGAATCATACAATTATCTTTTTTTCCAAACCAGTTATACCTGTTTTTAGCAATATAACTATATACCCAATCTCTAAAACCAACAGGAATTTGTTCTAAAACCCATAAAAGTATCCAAACACCTCCAAAATTACGACCAATTTTTAGTGCAGCGGTAGATTTTATGTAATAGGCGATGTTAGGTTCTATTAAAATAATAGAGTCTATTTTAGATGTGTTTATATTGCGTTCTGTAATAAGTTTTTTGCCAGTTTCTCCTTGCAATGTTGCAAACCTAAACAGGTCTTTTTTATCATGTTTAATAATGAACTGTATAGCGTTGTTGCATAAGTTGCAAACGCCATCAAAAAGAATAATTTTTTTATCTACTACCACAAGGCAAAGATAAAATACCTAAAACAAATAAAAGTGTTTTTATAATGAATTTAAGAAATCACTTAGATCTACTTCTCGTTTAAGACTTAGCTTCTTTTTTAATCTATATTTAGACTTTAAAATACTGTCTGGTAGTACGTTAAAAATAGCGGCGATTTCTTTAGTAGATAAATTCATCCTTAAAAAAGCAGCGAGTCTAATTTCTTTATCTGATATGTCCGCATATATTTTTTTTAGTTTATTATCAAAATCATTATGAACATCTGCAAAGTAAGACTTAAATAATTCCCAATCTTTGTCGTCTGCAGTTTGTTTTTTTAATAGCATTAATATACGTCTAAACTCTAATTTAAATTTATCTGGGTTATTTTTAAGTTCCTTTAAATTATCTATAAGTTCTTGTGTAAACGTGTTCTTTTGTACTAAGTGCACTGTTAAACTAGCTAATTCTTTTTGTTTGTGCTCTATTTCTTTTCTATATAGTTCATCTTGTTTTTTCTGTTTATTTATATTTTTCTTCATTCTGTGTTTAAATATAAAAAACAGCATAATTGAAATAGAAATTACAGCTACCATACCAGCAGCGTAAAGACTTATAGTTAAGGTGTTTAGTTTATCTTTTTGTTGTAAGTTTTTAATTTCTTCTTCGTTAAGAGCTAGTAGAGTTTGTTTTTTTTCAGTTTCGTATATAGTTTTTAATTCTTCAATCTGTTGTATTTTTTTTAAGTTGTAAATACTATCCTTAAATTTTTGATGCTTTTTTAAATCACTCAGAGCTAAGTTGCTTTTACCAAGCTGTTCATTAGCCAATGCACGTAGCTTGTAATTCTCCATTAAATAGTCTAGCCTTTTAATAGGTTTAGATTTTTCTATAGCTTTGTTTAGGTATATAATTGCTTGTTTTGGTTCACCTAAATCTATATATAACTTTCCTAGTTCTTTTAAAACATCTATATAGTTATATAAAAAGCCTTCTCTTTCATGAAACCTTAAGCTTTCTTCTAAGTATACTTTAGATTCTTCAAATTGTTTAGACTCTCTGTATACAGATCCAATGTTGGTATATAGTAAACCTTGATTAGATACTAATCCTTGATCTTCTGCTATTTTTAAACTCTTTGTAAAATTTATAATAGCTTTATCAAACCTTTTTAAATTAACAAAAGCAGTTCCTATTTGTAGGTACATATTGCACATCCAATTACTATCATCTTTTAACTTATATACTTCAAGAGCTTTATTGTAATATGTGATGGCTTCATTATAATTACCAATACGATTTTGTATTTCACCAATTTTGGCAGTAATATCTGCTTTAGATACGCTATTTTCTCCTATAGAGTCTAAAATACCTAAAGACTCCATATACATTTTCTGAGATAATCTATACTGACCTTTACTTAGGTAAACACTAGCTATATTACCAATACAATTGCTGTAAAGTGTTGTTTTATTATTCTTTTTAAAAATATCTTTGGCCTTGTTAAACATTTTTAAAGACCTATCTAAATTAGAGTTTTGCCTTTCAATATCAGCTAACTCATTAAGGCCTTTAGCATAGCTTACATCATCATTAAGTTCCTTTGCTAGTGACATAGCAATTTTATGATAATAGACAGAAGAATCTAATTTGTGAATTACTTTGTATACCAGTGCACTATTGTATGCGCTAGAAACTATTTTGGGTTTATCTGATATTAATTTAGCAGAATTATATGCCTCTAAGGAGTATTTTAAAGATAACTTTGGATTACTATACTTAAGATTTGAATGTAAACTGTCTAGTATTTTTAGTTTTTGAGTTATTGATACTTCAGTTTGTAAAACATTTTTTAAGCTATCTATTTTTTGATTATTTTGACTAAAAGAAAAAGTTGTAACACTTATTACCAAAAAGGTAATTAATATGGTTTTCATAAGTTAATTCTGATAAAGTTAATTATATAAAGAATAAAATAATTGGGGACTTTACCTTCTTTCTTTGCATCTAAGATATTAATTTTTTTAAAAATTTAAATATATAAAAATCTATTATTCTTCATTTGTCCATATATTTTTTGATTTTTATTAAAAGGTTTTTAAACTTTTATTTTTGACTTAACCTATTGATTTTTATGGGGTACGAGTTTGTTTTGGCTCTTATAAAATCATATTGTACGTCCTTTGTTTTGTATAGTTTTTAATATACGTGTCCATACTTTGTCCATTGTATATTTGATGTTTAAGAGCTTGTAAAAAATTATTTTTGTCCTCTCAAATCTTAAAATAATATATTATGAAGCAAATGCATTCATATAGTATTAAAACAAACCTACTAATGTTTTTAATACTATTTACATCATTGTTGTCTTGTAGTAAGGAAGATGATTCTTCGCAAAAAGATAACGAATCCGAAAAGAGTAGTTTTAATGCTGTTCTTGCTGTTGGTGAAGATTTAGAAGATCCAATACAACAACAGGTAGAGGTTTCTTCTACACAAAGTGAGCAAGCAATTACTACAACAGACGATCAGGGTAACTCAACTATAGAAAACTGGAGTTGCACAACAACTACTTATGATTTAAAAAGGGAATCTGGTGGAGAAGATGGTTTTCCATTATTTAGTCCAAATGCTAAAATAATTTATCCAGGTAGCTTGTTACAGGGAAAAACACTTAAAAATACAACTCCAGACGTAATTGCAGTTGATAGAGCCGGAGGAACAGTGTCTTATGATTTGGTAAATGGTAACATATCTAGTAATGTAACTGTAGATGTGGTGTCTAAAAGTAGTATACAAGATGCTATGAACCAGATAATAGCAGCATCACCAGATGTAACGCCAGCAAATTTTACTTTTGAGTATGAACAAGTGCAAAGTAGAGAAGCTTTAGCTATTAGTATGGGGTTAGATATAAAATCTGCCTTTGTAAAAGCAGGTGCTAGTTTTGACTTTAAAAACGGAGACAATAAAAATAGAATCTTGGTAAAGTTGAAACAAACGTTTTACACCATGTCTATGAATTTGCCAACTAGTAAGGATGATTTATTTGCAGACACGGTAACACCAGAAGATTTAGCTAAATATATACAAGAAGATAATCCTGCAACATATATTAGTGATGTTACCTATGGTAGAGTTTATTATATGTTAATAGAAACAAGCTCATCTTACCAAGAACTAAACGTAGCTGCTAATGCTAGTTTTGGTGTGTTTAGCACTAAAGTTAAAGCAGAGTTAGAGGTTAACCATTTAAAAGAGCTAAAAAATGTTAATATAAAAGTTATTGCTTTTGGTGGTGATACAGAATCTACTATATCTACTATAGGTGAAACAAATTTAAGCTCTCTAGTTAGCTTACTGTCCAAGAGTGCTAACATAGGTTCTGGATTACCTATAAGTTATGTGGTACGTAGTGTAAATACAAATCAAATAGTTGGTGTACAGCTTGCTACAAAGTATAACGAAACTAATTGCGAACCTCTTTTTGATAATGGAGAACCAATACAAACAAAGCATTGGAGAGGCAATATTTTAAATAAAATGGGAGGCGTTGGTGCAGCTTTTGAGCGCAATAAAGGAGAGTTTATACTTGTAAATACTTCTGGAGATAAATATATGCGTAGTTTTAACGGTGCTTTAGAAGGTCCTTTTTCTGTAACTGATTTGTTTGGTGGTGAATACCCATTCTTTACTGGTGATAAAGACAGTGGAGAGTTTGATGGTATAGGAGCTATTGTAAATCTTAGAAAAAATGGAGAATACAGCAGTGTAGATAAAGAAAAACAGTTTCTAGCAATATCAAAAAACGGGTTACAGTTTAAATATGTTAGTTCAAATTCATGGGAAAATTTCACCTCTTTAGAAGACCTTTCTATAGAGAAATTAGGAAGAGCAGGTAGTAGTGAAGGTTTTGGTACAGAAGGTATAGGAGCTTTGTTAAATGAATTTTATGACTTAAAAGAAAAAGATTCTGACCAGAGTATAACAATAGCGTTTGACAAATTAGGTAAAAGAATTGTCTACTTTTTAGCGGGAAATACTGAAGAAGGAACGGTATTACCATTAAACGTATATGCTATTAAAGATTCTAAAAACGTTTTATTTAAAAATATACCCTTAGAGACTGTAGGTGCATCTTTTAACTTTTATTTAGGAGATAAATTAAGAACTGTGTTTTTTGATATAACTGGCACAAAATACACTGTTTCTGGTAATAATACGGGTGATTATTCTCCAATTTTTAGTCTTTAAGTATTCAATAAAATACATCTAAATAACTAGCTCTAAATTATTCTCAAATTTTGCTTCCTACTTATGATTACATTTAATTATGTAATGGTCTTAATAACTGTTAATAATTATACAGAATTGAGTTAGTTTAACTGGGCAATTTAATTATTGCCCAGTTTTTTTTTACTCAAGTTTAAAATAATAGTTTTTTAACCAATCTATGCTAAGTCCATTAGTATTGTTTTTTATTTGATTGTTGGTTAATGGTGTTTTACTTTTTAATTTATTAAAAGTATACTTGTTGTTTATACCCTAAATTAAAGAATTAGTATACGAAACAGGCAGAATATACTTAGTCTTTTACAGCATAATAACAGCTGTATGTCTTTATAAGCTATCTAAACCTTCCCTTTTTACTTACATAGGCTATATATTAACTTCATAAAAGAATAAATTAATATGTTAATTTGTTAGTTAGTAAAATAAACCGATTATTTTTCGTTTTTTGTAATTAAAACTGTAAAAAAATGAATATAATTAATTTTTAAAACACTGTTTTTCAGTTAATTGAATCTAAATATATTTTTTTGACAACTATTTTTAATAAATGCACGTATATAGTGTGTTACTTGTAGAAGTCTAGTTGTAATTGTATTTTTTTTGTGTTTTATAAGAAAAAATTAACACTTGTCCATGCTTTGTCCATGGTGTTTTCTTTAAAAACATTTGGTTTAGGCTTACTTTTGCAGTGTAAGAAAATATTAAAAATTAAATAATTGAATACAAGAATTATTTAGTTTAAAAATTGGGGAACAGTCGGCCTCTTAAGTGGTTTGTAACTTCATTAAACTTAATGCTGGCTGTTTATTTTTATTTAGTATATAAACGCTACTAATATTTATTAGTGGTATACAATTTATAAATAAAACAAATTTACTTTAATGTAAGTTTTAAGGCTTACAATCACAATTTAAATTAGTTTTTTAAAAATGGGGAACAGTCGGCCTCTTAAGTAGTCTTTGTAAACTTCATAATGCTTAATGCTGGCTGTTTATTTTTTTTTGGCCTGTACCAGTTCTAACTGATCTACATTTACATTTGTAGTAAATAATCCGTAGTTAACAATAGCTTTGTTTTTTTCTAAAGAATCTATGCTACCAACAGCTTTTCCATCTAGCATACGGACTCTATCACCAATTTTAAAAATATACTTAGGTTTAAGTTTTTCTTTAACAATAGCTTTTTTCTTTTCTACTTTTTTCTTTTCGCGTATTACCTCTACCTTTTTAGCAACTTCTTGCTCTACTTGTTTCTTTTTGGCTTTTTGTGCTTTAACTTCTTTTGCAGATTTCTTTTTACGTTTGCTATTTTCAGTTTCTACAACACGTATTAGTTCTGAGACTAACACACGTTTTTTGTTATCCTGAAAATATTTTTCAGCAGCATCATTTACCTTGTTACCTAAATAAATCATACGTTGGTTATGGTCGTACAATTCTTGGTAGTTTTCTAGCTTAGATTTTATTTTTGTGTTAAGCTCTTCTAAACGTCTAGATTCTTGCCTTGCTTTAGTTTCTTCTTCTTGTAGCCTAGAACCTGTTTTTTCCATTTTACTACGCTCTTTTTGCATTTTAGCAATGGTAGCATCAAAACGGACTTTACCACGTTCTATTTTCTTTTTGGCTTTGTTAATTAAGCTATACGGAATACCATTTTTTTGAGCAACTTCAAAAGTAAAAGAACTACCAGCTTGCCCTAATACAAGTTTAAAAGTTGGCTCTAAACTTTTAGCATCAAACAACATATTGGCATTTGTAGCGTGCGGTAGTTCATTAGCTAGCATTTTTAAATTGGCGTAATGCGTAGTAATTACACCATAAGCACCGCGCTCATAAAAAACTTCTAAAAAAGTTTCTGCCAATGCACCACCAAGTTCAGGATCACTACCAGTACCAAATTCATCAATTAAAAAAAGTGTTTTATCATTACACTTCTTTAAAAAGCTATTCATATTTTTAAGGCGATAACTATAGGTGCTTAAGTGGTTTTCTATAGATTGATTATCTCCTATGTCTGTTAATATTTTTTCAAACAAACAAACCGTACTACGTTCATGAACAGGAATTAGCATACCACTTTGTAACATCACCTGTAGCAAACCAATTGTTTTTAAGGTAATACTTTTACCACCAGCATTAGGACCAGAAATTACAATAATTCTGTTGTCCTGTTTTAGTTCTATAGTTTGTGGCCAGGTTTTTTCATTTTTCCTTGTATTTGTTAAGTACAAGAGTGGGTGGTAAGCATCACGTAAAAACATAGTTCTTTCTTTACTAATTTTTGGCAAGAGAGAGTTTGTATCTTGTGCATACTTTGCTTTTGCAGCAGTAACGTCTGTTTCTGCTAAATACTCTTGGTAACTAGCTAAAATATAATCAAAAGGTCTAATTGCTGCTGTTAATTCTTTTAAAATACGATTTACTTCTTCTTTTTCATCATATTCTAAATTGTTTAACTCTCTACTATGGCGTAATGTAGCTTCAGGTTCTATATAAACAATGCTACCAGTTTTAGAAGCCCCCATAACGGCACCTTTCACCTTTTTTCTGTACATTGCTTTTACAGCTAAAACACGCCTGTTGTCTACTACAGATTCTCTAATTTCGTCTAAATAATCTGCAGAATTATAAGAGTTTAAAGCAGATAAAAAACTAGAGTTAATTTTACCTTTTACAGAATTAATTTCTCTACGTAAATCGTATAATTTGCTTGATGCTTTATCTTTAACCTCGCCAAACTTATCTATAACAGCATCTATAGCGTTTGGTATTTCTGGTAGCACATTTAGTGTTTCAGAATAGTTACTTAATAATGGGTAATATTCTTTAAACTTTTTAAAAAACTTAGTATGTACAACAATAGTATTGCAAATACTGCTAATTTTTTTAAAACCTCCTATTTCTAAGGTTGCGTTTTCTATTTTTAATAAATGTAATTCTTTAGTAATGGTATCAAAACCGTGATTTGGTATACGGTTTTCATTATCGTAAGATGCTACGTATTCACTAGTTTTTCCTAGATTTTCTAAAATTTCTTCTTTACTACTAAAAGGAGTAACGTGTAGTGCTAATTCTTTCCCTAATTCTGTACTACAGCGCAAGTTAATGTGCTCTAATACGGTGTTAAATTCTAGGTCTTGTAATGTTTTAGGGTGAATTTTATGCATTGTATAATTTTAAACCTTGCAAAGGTAAAGATAAGTGATGAAACTAGAAGTTTGTAATTTTGAATTTAGTCATTAAATTTCCAAGCCAAAATTCTACTTTTTTTATTGCCTTGTTCCATAGGCACTATAAAATAACTAGCTTTTAGTTTAGTAAGTTGTTTTTGTAATTTAGGTAAGTTATTGCTTTTAGATACCAAGCTGGTAAAAACAGTAACCTGGTCTTTAAATAAAACACTTTCTTTTATTAATCGTTTTAAAAATAGAGCTTCGCCACCATTACACCAAAGCTCATTAGCCATACCACCAAAGTTAAGCTCTAGCTCACTAGCTTGTTTTCCTAAATTTTTAAGTTTGCGTTGTGTGCCTTTTTTTGCTTCTTTTTCTGATGAATGAAAAGGCGGATTACACATTGTAAAGTCAAACTTTTCATTGGATTTAATTATCCCTGCAAAAATGTTAGCATTATCTTTTTGATGTCTAATTTCAATAGCATCAACTAAATTAGTATTTGCAGTTACATTTTGTTTTGCAGATGCTACAGCTACTTCATTAATATCTGAACCTACCATTTTCCAATTGTATATTTGGCTGCCCAGTATTGGATAAATGCAATTTGCACCCACACCAATATCTAAACCCTTAACAGGTGTATTTATATTTACTTTGTTAAGTATGTCTGCTATATGGTGTATGTAATCTGCACGTCCGGGAATTGGCGCACAAAGGTAGTTTTCAGGTATACTCCAATTAGTAACATTATAGTGTAGCTTTAGTAGCGCTTTATTTAATTCTAAAACGGCATTAGGATTAAAAAAATCTATAGTGCTGTTACCAAACTCATTAGTGTGTACAAAAGGAGCTAAAGAAATATGTACTTCTATTAATTTTTTAAATTGATAAGGCGTATTATGTAGATTTTTTGGATGCACAGCAACTGTTTTTTACAAATGTAAGATGATATCTAAAGAGATCCCCTATTTTTTTGTGGATTCTAGTGAAAAGAGTGACTATCTTTGCCCAAAATTATATTATGTCAAAAAAGTTTTCTAAACTAGGAGTTTCTGCTCCTCTTCTTAAAAGTTTAGCCGAATTAGAAATTACGACTCCTACAGAAATACAAGTAAAATCTATTCCGGTTTTACTAGAGGCTAACAAAGATTTTGTTGGTTTAGCAAAAACAGGTACTGGTAAAACCGCAGCTTTTGGTTTGCCACTTATACAATTAATAGATACAGATAATGCTAACATACAGGCTGTAATAGTTGTACCTACAAGAGAATTAGGTCAGCAAATTTACAGCAATTTAGTTTCTTTTGCTTCACATATGCCTGCTGTTTCAATAGCATCAATATGTGGAGGTACACCTATAAAGCCGCAAATAGAACGTTTAAAAGAAAATACTCATATAGTTATTGCTACTCCTGGTAGGTTAATAGATTTGTTAAAACGTAACGCTATCAGTCTAAAAAATTCTAAATACCTTGTTTTAGATGAAGCAGAT
>NZ_JBDVAA010000141.1:0-2535 GCF_039943695.1 Cellulophaga sp.
TACTAACTGCAGAAAGTATCTATAAAAAAAGACAACAAAAGTTAAAACAACACATTCAACTTTTTTTAAAGGGCTTAAATAATAAAGAGCTGTTTACGTTTATGCCAAACCACTCAGCTTTTACATACAGTGATCAAAAAATAACTACTTATTTAAAAGAGCACAATATTATAGTTACTAGTTTTAATTATCCAGACCAACATTCACCTACTATGAGCCGTATTGTGCTAAGTGCACACCATAAAAAAAAGGATATTAATAAAGTTGTTAGCCTTATTAATACCCTTTATGATTAAGTTTTACTTACTAGTTATCCCACCAAACTGGAGTAACAGGTGTTTGTTGGTTTGCTAGTACATTTTCTTCATTTCTATTAACTTCAGAAGATGGGTACTCTGCTCTTCTAAACCACTGACCAAAATATTCATTATCATCACTAGCCTCTTCCTCTCTAATAGTTAAACCTTTAAAAACCTCATCAGAAAAATTATAACGTCTAAAATCTACAAAAGTTTCTGGGTTTAAAAAGTTATGTATATATTTCTCTTTCATTATGTGCTGCAACATTAAATTGCCTTCGCCAACATTTATAGCCGTATCCACTAAGTAATCTGTACCATCTACATCATACATTTCCATACTTGCAGCAATACCATCTAAGTATGCTGTGTAAGCATCTGCATTAGAACCTACACTAGTTGTGTTTCCTCCGTTTGCTAAAAAAGCAGCTTCTGCTTTTATAAACATAGCCTCTGCATAGCTTATTAACATTAAAGGAGCATCTATTCTTGTATAATATCCATCTACAGCAAAACCTGTATTAGCATCTGTACCATCTGGAGCTAAACCAACACTACCACTAACATAACCTTTCCATTCTGCTTCTCCTCCGTTATCCGCAAAAATTGGCAATCTTGGATCAATACTAACATCACCACCTTCAAAAGGAAAGTAATCTCCATTCATAGAGCTAACCAATTGACTAGCAATATCATTATGAGCGTTTCCTGTATTTTTAGCTAAAACCTCTGCAGAATACCAAGGGTTTATATTTTTATCATCGTAATACATTAGAAAATCATCATCTGTAGAAGTAAAGCCATTAGCAATAGTACTTAATACATCAGCTGCTGTAATTTCTCCTTTTTGTACTAAGTGTAATTGATATCTAGCCTTAATGGTATATGCCGCTTTTAACCACTTATCTGTATCTCCGCCATATATTAGATCTTCACTACCTAATGTAAAACCAGAATCATCTGGACCTTCTAATGCACTAATAGCTCCATTTAACAGTGAAAATATACTTGTATAAATTTGCTCTTGTGTATCAAAAGCAGGAAAATTATTATCTGGACCATCTGTAGCATCAGAATATGGAATATTATCCCAAGTATCTGTAGCAATACCTAAATTTACGGCAGTTAATATATCTGCAACTGCTTTATAATGTACTGCTCCGTTTGCTGTAGCTTTTTCGTTAATAGCATCTATATTAGGTAAAATGTACAAATACACCTGTGTCCATAATCCGCTTGCTGTTGTTTGTCCAGCTGCACCTCCACCTTGAATAACAAAGTTTTGCACATAATTTCCAAAAGATAATTCGGCAGAACGTTGCCCTTCCATTGTACTATGTATAACTGGTGCTAACAAATCTTGCATACGCAACTGATCTAATTTTGCTGTATTAGATGGCGTATTCACATCAAAATAATCATCACTACAAGCTGTAAATACAGTTATAAATAATGATAATACTATTATTTTATATATACTTTTTCTCATCATATCTATTTTTTAAAATCCTATATTAATACCAAAATTATAACTTTGAGATAAAGGAATATTTAAACCAGTAAACCCATAAACATTACTACCCGCGCTATATTGGTTCCCTTCTGGGTCATACCCATCATATGGTGTCCAAACCAAAATATTTTGAGCACTAGCAGATATTGAAAATCTATCTAAGTTTATTTTTTCAACAAATTTAGAAGGTAAATCATATGTTACACCAATGTTTCTAAGTTTTACCCAAGATGCATCTTGAACTAAAATTTCTGAAGCTCTATTGTAATCAGTAGAGCTACGATAGTAGTTTTGATCTATTAAAACCTCTGTTGTGTTTGGTATGTAACCACCATTACCATCATCCATAACTCCACTTAAAACTGTAGTTTCGTCTCTAAATTCGGTAACTTCTAAGATTCCATTTCTTATAGAGTTTCTTCTGCCAGCATCATAAATATCTCCTCCTTTTTTATATTCCAATAAAAAGTTAAACCCTAGATTTTTCCATTTAAAATTATTAGCTAAAGAAGTAATATAGTCAGGAAAAGCATTACCTACTTTTTGACGCTCTGTAAAGTCTATTTCTGGCTTACCATTTGCATCTATATAACGTTCACCGTTTTCATAACGCCATTTCCAACCGTACAAAGACCCCATTTTATCACCTTCTCTAATTTCTGATGTTACACCTGCAAAACCAGAATCTGCAAAAATAATACTCTCTATATCATCTGGAATATC
>NZ_JBDVAA010000142.1:0-1213 GCF_039943695.1 Cellulophaga sp.
TTAAAATTTGCAAGAGATAGTTTTTTACGAAGACAACAAGAAAAGGAAGCCGAATTAAAACTACTGAAAGCACAATTAAACCCTCATTTTTTATTTAATACACTTAATAATTTATATGGTTTATCTGTAATTAAGTCTAATAAATTACCTGATTTAATGTTAAAACTATCAGATTTGTTACGCTATAGTTTATATGAAACAAAGGAAAAATTAGTACCATTAGAAAAGGAGATTGAATATTTAGATAATTATATTTCTTTAGAAAAAATAAGATTAGAGGAGACCACTATTATTAATTTTGAAAAATTGGGTAATACATCTTCTATAAAAATAGCGCCAATGCTTTTTATTGTTTTTGTAGAAAATGCGTTTAAACATTTAGGTGTTTTAAATGCTAAAAAAAGTAAAGTATCTATATCATTAAAAATAGAATCAAATAAACTTTTTTTTAAATGTGAAAATACTAAAGATTTTACCTCATTAAATCATAACAGTTTAGAAAAAGAAAAAAATGGAATTGGTCTTGTAAATGCAAAGAAAAGACTAGCTTTAATGTATCCAGAAAAACATAACTTAACCATAAATAATAAAGAAGAAACTTTTAGTGTAGTGCTAATGTTGCATTTTTAATATGAAAGAATTACAATGTATTGTTGTTGATGATGAGCCAATTGCACGTCAAATTTTAGAAAATTATATAGAAACTATACCAAATTTAGTAGTTATAGCATCGTGTAAAAATGCTCTTGAGGCTTTGGAGGTTTTACATGAAAAGCAAGTAGATTTATTATTTTTAGATATTAATATGCCTAAATTTTCAGGTTTAAGTTTATTAAAAACAATACAACAAAAACCTAGTGTTATTATTACAACTGCATATCCTGAGTATGCTATAGAGGGTTTTGAGCTTGCTGTTACAGATTACTTGCTAAAGCCATTTTCTTTAGAACGTTTTTTACAAGCCGTATTAAAAGTACAAAATAAACAACCAAAGACTGAAACTAGCAACTTAGCAGTAAATTTAAATAAAGTACAAACTTCTGTTTTTGTAAAGAGTGATAAGAAAATTATTAAAGTTAATTTTGATGATATTTTATATATTGAAGCTTACGGTAATTATATAAAAATATTTGCTGATAAGATGATTTTAACACCACAAACACTGTCAAGTTTTTTAGAAAAACTACCTGATTCATTTATCCGTGTACATAAA
>NZ_JBDVAA010000143.1:0-6825 GCF_039943695.1 Cellulophaga sp.
TACTAAATATTTTATTACAGAGGTAACAAAAGAACAATCTCCACACGTTAGAAACTAAATATATGAGCGAATTTAAAACAGTAAACGAATCTAAAGTTTCTATAACTGAGTTAATGTTACCTGCGCACTCTAATTTTGGCGGCAAAGTACATGGTGGTTACATTTTAAACCTTATGGATCAAATTGCTTTTGCTTGTGCATCTAAACACTCTAGGAGTTATTGTGTTACAGCATCTGTAAACAGAGTAGATTTTTTAAATCCTATAGAGGTTGGTGAGTTGGTAACTTTAAAAGCATCTATAAACTACACAGGAAGAACCTCTATGGTTGTTGGCGTTAGGGTAGAATCTGAAAATATTACCACAGGTGTAAAAAAACATTGCAACTCATCATACTTTACAATGGTTGCTAAAGACACACACGGTAAAAGCCTAGTTGTACCTGGATTATTAGTAGAAGATAAACAAGGTATACGTAGGTTTGCACGTAGCATTAGAAGTAAAGAACAAGCCTTTAAAAGAAATAACACGTTTGAATCATCAAACTTTAAAGTAGAAGATTTTTTAGACTCTTTACAAAAAGAAAATGTAAAAATAATATTAAAGTAAGCTTTACAAATATGCGCTAAAACCTAGCAAATATAAACTGGCGTTTACATATGTAAATGGTAACATATACATTTATCTTAAATTAAAAGATTAAATTTTATGCAACAGTTTATAATTAACACAAAGGCTACGTACATTAAAAATATATTACTTACAGAATCTAAAGTTAGACTCTCTGATGAAGACTATAAAACGTTGGAAGCTTTTAATACTGAGTTAGACTCAGATAAAAAAGGGCTACTTAACACGCAACATACTTTTACATATACAGATATTATAAAAATTGTTCCTTTTAAGGAAGATATGGGCTTTCAAGTATTTTTTATAGAAAAAGGGAAAAATGAAAAAGCGTATTTAGATTTTACATCAGAGGAAGAATACCAAAACACCTTAAATACATTAGTTTCTAAAACAAATTTATCTAAAAACAAAGTTCAGAAAAAAACTAAAGCTTGGGTTAAACCAGCTTTATACAGTTTGGTTGCGGCATTACTAACTTTTGCTTTATATGATAGTGCCCTAAAATTAGAAGCTGGTGAAAATGTTGCTGTATCTGGATCTAGAAGAGGTTTAAAAAAAATATTGATATCAATTTCTGAGTCCTTAGGAGCTACAAATAGTCTAATTCTTGGAAGCGTTATTACACTGGTATTTATATTTTTTGCTGTTAAGTCTTACAAAAAAAGTAACATAGAACAGGAAGTTTACAATTAAATGAACATCAAACCAAAAACACCATTATTAATCTAATAGTATCTAAAAATTAATTCTATTTTTATCACTTAAAGAAAAAGTAACAGCCTACCATTTTATGAATAAGTTAAAGTTTATTATAACATTTTTGTTGTGCACCCTGATATATACGGGTTTAAAAGCTCAACAATCTCCAAAAGAGCTTTTTGAAGCCAGAGAATTTGAAGCTGTTATAGATACACTTACCAAAAAAAGTGAGTTTAAAGAACTTAATTTAGATGAGTTATTTTATATAACAAAGTCCTACGGAAGAACCAGACAGTATTCTAATGGCTTGGTTTTTTCTAATAAAATGACAGAAAAAGCTATGAAACTAAAAGATACTACCAATTTGGTTAGAGCTTTTAATTTAATGGCAGAAAACCTTATTGACTTAAATGATATTACAAAAGGAATTGAATATTGTGAAAAAGTAGCTCCTGTTTTTAGAGAAAAAGATTCCATTGAGTTTCAAAAACTATGTTTTAAATGGGGTATGATGTATTACCATAATAACCAATACAAAAAAGCTCATGATATTTATAACAACATAACACTACCAAAGTATAGGAAGCTTTCACTATTTACCAATAACTATGCTCTAACTTTAATGGGTTTAGAAAAATGGGATGAAGCAATTGTTTATTTAAAAAAGTCTATAAAAAAATCAAAAAATAACCGTAGTGTACACTATTCTAATATTGGTTTTGCATATTTAAAACAAGAAAAATATAAAGAAGCAGAAGTATATTTAGACTCTGCCGTTACTTCTATATCTGACAATACATCACTTTACAACCAAAAAAGTATCTATTCTCACTACTTTTTAATGTATAAGAATCAAAATAATGTAGAAAAAGCTGTAACATATTTAGCTAGAATTGAAAGTTTAAACGAAGCTATTTTTAAGCAAAAAATTAGTGAAAAAATAAAAGCCTTAGAAACATCATCTAAACAATTAGAATTTGCCAACACCAGAGAAACTACTCTAAAAAAACAAGTTAAAATTATAGATAACAGATTAGCTTTAGCCGAAAAACAAAAAATTTGGGGCGCTTTTATACTTGTTATACTAGTTGTAGTATTGTTTGCTGTGTTATTTATTTTTAAATACCGTAACATTATAAATGCACACGTACAAATACAAACAGAACAAAGGTTGTTACGTTCACAAATGACTCCGCATTTTATATTTAATAGCTTGTCTGTTATACAAGGAATGATATTAAATAAAGAAGATAAAAAAGCCATTATTTACTTATCTAAATTCTCTAAACTATTACGTATAATTTTAGAAAACTCTAGAGAAAAACTTGTGTCATTAAAAGAAGAGTTACAGGCATTACAGAACTATATTGATTTGCAAAATATGAGTAGAGAAAATAGTTTTAAGTATACTTTAAATATTGATGAAAATATAGATACATCTATCATTTCTATACCTCCAATGCTAATGCAGCCTTTTGTAGAAAATGCTATTGAACACGGATTTAATAATAATTTTGAAAATGCAGAAATATCAATCTTTATTCACTTTAAAGATTCTAAACTTAGCTGTATTATTATAGATAATGGCTTAGGTATAAATAAAACAAGTACTAATAAAAGGAAGAGTAAAAAATCAGTATCTACCCAAATATCTGCAGAACGTTTAAAAATTATGTCTAAAGAGTTAAGAGTAGAAACAGGCTTAACCATAGAAGACAGATCACAATTTAATGAACAAGGTACAATAGTAACACTTACTTTGCCTTACAAAATAGAAAAAGAAGATGCTTAAAGCTTTAATTGTAGAAGACGAATTATATATTAGAAAAGGATTATTGGCAATGATAACCTCTCTAGATAAAGAAGTTACCATTTTAGGTGAATGCGAATCTGTAAAAGAAGCTGTAGTTGTTGCTAACGCTTGTAAACCAGATCTTATTTTTTTAGACATTAATCTATTAGATGGTAATGCGTTTGATTTTTTAGAGCAAACTACAAATTTAAGCTACAATGTTATTTTTATTACTGCGTATGAACAGTATGCTTTGCAAGCACTAAAAAACGGAGCGGTAGATTATATTTTAAAACCTGTAGATATAGATGAGTTAGAAGCCGCTATTGATAAGGCTATAGACAGTAATGTAGAAATAGCTAATGAACAATTAGAAATTGTAAAAAGTGAAATGCTAGAACGTAAAAAAGAAAAGTTAGTTTTACGTTTACAAGAAGGCCTACAGGTAATTGAGTTTAGGTATTTAACACATTGCAAATCAGACAAAGGTTACACTACCTTTTATTTAAGTGATGGTAAATCTTATATAGCATCTAAACCAATAAAGGAATTTGAAAATCAGTTTCCTGAAAAAAACTTTATGCGTACGCATCAATCATATGTTGTAAATTTAAGTTTTATAGATAAATATGATAAAAACGGTTATATTTTTCTAAAATCTGGAGAAAAAATACCTGTTTCTGCACGTCGTAAAAATGACTTTGTAGAACGCTTACTTAATCAATAAGTAAAATTAGATTAACACCATAATATACCGTTTTACATTAAATACATACTAAAGCAACACAAAAAGGCTCAAATCTAAACGAATATAAGTTAATTTAGAGCGGATATATATTTAGAGAAAGTTACACTAAACTTAGACTGTATTTTAGCATAAAAATAAGTATCCAATTAAGTTTTAATATAGATACCAAACAACTATTTATTATGAAAAATACAAAACAATTTAAATTGTTTGCATTGTGCACTGTAATACTATTAAGTATTGTCTCTTGTGGAACAAAAACCGAATTAAAAGATGAAAAACTAAGTAGTTTTATGCTTGGTGGTATTTATTTTATTCACGGATATGGTGGATCTAGTGATGTAGAATCTATGATGACCAATGCTGGTTACTCTACAAATGAAGAGTTAGTTGTTGGCTACAAAGAAATATTTGAATTTCCTTTTGAAAAATCTGATAGCTCTGGTGCAAAAAGAGTATTAAAAAATGCTTGGGGTATAACTAGTAAAGAATCTTTATTAGAAACTTTAGAAGATTTAAAAACAAGAGATTACGCATACAAGTCTTGGGATTATGCTAGAATTACTAATAATGTAGCAATGGGCTACTCTGCAAACTTTTTAACAAAAGAAGAATCTACAGCTATTTTAGCAGATGTATTAGCTATTGCCAAAACTAAATATGACAATTGGGATACTTATTATGAAGATTTTGATAAAGGACGTAAAGACTGGAATGCTGATGACCCAGAAAAAGAATCTTTTGAGACACTAGCTAAAACAATTACTAAAGGAGAAAAGTCTATCTACAAAATACTTCCTTTAAATAATTAAGAGGCATACAGTATTAAAAATGCAACACTAACCCCACTTTGGGACGAGGAATTTTTCCTCTCCCTGTTGGGGTTTATTTATTACTAAAAAAAAAAACCTATTAGAATAAATCTAATAGGGATTTTTTATAATTAAATCTATTGCTTATTTGCTTAAATACATTTTACGTCTTGCATATAAGTTATAAAAATCATCGTCTTTTAAACTATCTATAAATAAAATACTTTCTCCTGTACTTTTCATCTCTGGACCTAAGTTTTTATTTACATTAGGAAACTTATTAAAAGAGAATACTGGCTGCTTAATTGCAAAACCTTCTAACTGAGGGTTAAAATTAAAGTCTTTTACTTTTTTATCTCCTAACATTACTTTAGTAGCATAATTAACGTAAGGCTCTTTGTATGCTTTTGCTATAAAAGGTACCGTTCTAGACGCTCTAGGGTTAGCTTCTATAATGTAAACCATATCATCTTTAATAGCAAATTGTATGTTTATTAAACCAACCGTATTAAGTGCTAAAGCAATTTTTTTAGTATGATCTTTTATTTGCTGCATTACAAACTCCCCTAAGTTAAAAGGAGGCAATGTAGCATTAGAATCTCCAGAATGCACACCACATGGCTCTATATGCTCCATAATACCAATTATGTAAACATCCTCGCCATCACAAATTGCATCTGCTTCTGCTTCTATTGCTCCATCTAAATAATGATCTAATAATAGCTTATTACCTGGTATAGATTTTAATAGGTTAACAACGTGCTCCTCTAACTCTGCTTTGTTAATTACAATTTTCATTCCCTGACCTCCTAATACGTAAGATGGCCTAACTAACAAAGGAAAATCTAATTCGTCTGCTAGTGTCAATGCCTCATCAGCAGTTTCTGCTATACCATATTTTGGAAAAGGAATATTATTTTCTAATAACATTTTAGAGAAATTTCCTCTGTCTTCAGCTAAATCTAGAGACTCAAAACTAGTTCCTAATATTTTTATACCGTATTTAGATAATTTTTCAGCTAGCTTCAATGCTGTTTGTCCACCTAGCTGTACAATTACACCTTCTGGTTTCTCATGCTGAATAATATCATAAATGTGTTCCCAAAAAACAGGCTCAAAGTATAATTTATCTGCTGTATCAAAATCAGTAGAAACCGTTTCTGGGTTACAGTTAATCATTATAGTTTCATAGCCACATTCTGCAGCTGCTAAAACACCGTGCACACAACAATAATCAAACTCTATACCTTGCCCTATTCTGTTTGGTCCAGAACCAAGTACTACAATTTTCTTTTTATCAGTAACAACACTATCATTTTGTACATAACGTTTACCGTCTGGTGTTTCTATTTCTGCCTCAAAAGTAGAATAGTAATAAGGTGTCATTGCTTTAAACTCTGCAGCACATGTATCTACTAGTTTAAATACTCTGTTAATGCCTTGAGCAGAACGCTTTGTATGTACTTCACTCTCATAACAGTCTAACATATGCGCTATTTGCCTATCTGCAAAACCTTTTTGTTTAGCTTCTAGCAATAACTCTCTTGGTAAACTCTCTACTGTATATTTAGAAATTTCTTTTTCTAGGTGATGTAATTCTTCATACTGACGTAAGAACCACATATCTATTTTAGTAATTTCATGAATTCTACTCAATGGAATACCCAATTGTATTGCATCGTATATTACAAAAACCCTATCCCAACTTGGCACAGTTAGTTTTTGTATAATTTGATCGTAATCTTTATATCCTTTACCATCTGCTCCTAAACCATTACGTTTAATTTCTAATGATTGTGTTGCTTTATGCAATGCTTCTTGAAAAGAACGTCCTATACCCATGACTTCACCTACAGATTTCATCTGTAAACCTAAAGTTCTGTCAGATCCCTCAAACTTATCAAAGTTCCAACGAGGTATTTTTACAATAACGTAATCTAAAGTAGGCTCAAATAAAGCAGATGTAGATTTTGTAATTTGATTATCTAACTCATCTAAGTTGTAACCAATAGCTAATTTAGAAGCTATTTTTGCAATTGGATACCCGGTTGCTTTAGATGCTAATGCCGAAGATCTAGATACCCTTGGGTTAATTTCTATTGCAATAATATCTTCTTTTTCATCTGGACTAACCGCAAATTGCAC
>NZ_JBDVAA010000144.1:0-2856 GCF_039943695.1 Cellulophaga sp.
AGAAGACTTAGGTGCCGATTATGTTTACGAAGGTTGGATAATTGTAAATGGCGCTCCAGTATCTACCGGAGTATTTACTGTAAATGGCGATGGTGTACCATCTAAAACATCTTTTAGTGTAGATGCCGCAACACTAGACCAAGCAACAGCTTATGTACTTTCTATAGAGCCAGCTGTAGATAATGACCCAGCACCAGCTACAACTAAATTATTATCTGGTGCATTTGCAGCAGAAACAGCAACTGTTAGTATTACAGATTTAGTAGGTGATTTTTCTAGCGCAAGTGGTGAATTCTTTTTAAGAACTCCAACAGATGAAGATGATGGTATGAATAATGGTAACGACCAATACGGAATTTGGTTTGGAATACCAGGAGCACCACCTGCAACAGGTTTAGAATTACCAGTTTTACCTGATGGATGGGTTTATGAAGGATGGGTAGTAGGAGCAGAAGGACCAATAACTACAGGTACATTTATGGATCCTACTGCACAGGTAGAAGATTCTGGCAACCCTTTTAGTGGTGCTAATCCAGGACCTCCAATTCCAGGTGAAGACTTCTTTAATAATGCACCAACAGGATTTATGTTTCCTTTAGATGTTAGAGGTAAAACAGTTGTTATATCTGTAGAACCATCACCAGATAATAGTCCGGCTCCATTTTTACTAAAACCATTAGTAGGAGTATCTGGACAGGAAACAGCACCAACAACTCATACTTTAAGTTTAAACAGTGATTCTTTTCCAACTGGTTGGGTTAAAAGATAATTTATTTTAGTTCATAAAAATAGCCTCTAGAAAATCTAGAGGCTATTTTATTTATGTTTGTATTTGGTTTTGTTTTAGTTCTTTAAGGCCAAGTATCTAAGTCTTCTTCTTCATAACAATCTGTACTGTAATTTCCAATTTCGTTTTTACGAATAGAAAATATTTTTAATGTAACCAAGCACAAACCTAAATAAGCAAGTACAATTGCAATACCTACAGGTAAAAAGTGATTTGGTAAAATAAGATCATCGTATGTACTGTATCCAAAAACAATACTAGCTATATCTACCATTTTATAAATGTAAAAAGCGAAAATAGCATAGAAACCATATTCTAAGTTTCTCATTTCTTTATCTGGGTATTCATTTTCGGTTAATTTAAACCAAAAAGCATACAAATAAATAATGTGTACTGTAGCTAAAAGAATAAAAAAATAACTACCAGGCTGGTTAAAGTGAAATTTGTCTGTTAACAATCCGTAAAAGTTTGAAAACGATACAAGAATTAGTAAAATAACAGATATTAGGACAGATAACTTCCAAGAAATTTTTATTGTTGGTATTTTCATATCATTATAGAGTATAAAGCGGGTGGCTCTATGTTTAATTTAACACAAAATTATATCTTATGTTAAATTTTGATAAATAAAATCGGTTAAACACATAAATATAAGTGTAACTGTATTAGTTTAGATAAACGGTATTTTAGCATAGATAATGTGCACATTAAATAGCTAAAAACAATTAAAACTCTATACTAACCAGCCCTTTTTTGTAGCATAATTAGAGAATAAAAATAGAAATACAGCAATTACTATTATCATTATAGGAAAATAGATAGAAGATGTACCTAAAACTTTTAATGCATTACTCATAAAAAAGGTATACACATTTTGCGCTATAATACCTGCTAATGAGATTAAGAATACAGTTTTAGCTGCTTTTTTACGTATAAGAAGTAACATACTTGCTAATACACCACCAAAAACGGCTATTGCGTAAGCTCCTGTGACCCAAGAAGGTCTTTTATTGTATAACTCTTGTACTTCTTTGGTAAAAGAAGAGAAAATTTCATCAGATATATAAGCCTCTGCTATATATGCCATAACACCCATACAGTTCCAAATTAATGCTATAACAGCAATAACCCAGAACCAAACTGGAATTTTACTTGTGGTTTCGGTATTCATTTTGGTTGGTTTTGTTGGTTAAACAATTGTAAAATACAAAAAAATAAGTTGTTTCTAGTGTTTTATTAATTGCATACTTTTGCTTTTGTGAAAAAACAGAAACAATATTATTTAATACGATTACAATTTTTGGGCTACAGATTTAGTGGATGGCAAAAGCAACCAGGTTATAAAACCATTGAAGGTATGTTAGCTAAAACACTAAAATTTATACTTCCAGAACGTCAATATAAAATTCTAGGAGCTGGTCGTACAGATGCTAAAGTGTCTGCTTTAGATGCTGCTTTTGAGCTTTTTTTAGATGGTGAACCGTTAGAAGATTTAGATTTTTTTTTAAGTGATTTTAATAAAAACTTACCATCAGATATTAGAATTGTTGATGTAAAGCACGTAAAAGAAAAATTTAATATAATACAGCATAGTAAAGAAAAGGAATATGTGTATTTATTTTCTTTTGGAGAAAAAAATCATCCTTATGCTGCACCATTTATGGCAAATATACAGGCAGAGTTAGATTTAGATTTAATGAAAAAAGCTACTAGCTTATTTGTAGGCACACATAACTTTAAAAGTTTTACTGCCAAACCTAAAGAAAATGGCAAGTTTATACGAAAAGTAAACTCTGCAGAAATAAAAGAAAATACAATTTTAAGGGCAAATTTTTTTCCAGAAAAGTCATATGCTTTTCACATCAAAGGCGAGGGGTTTATGCGTTACCAAGTACGTATGTTAATGGGAGCTTTAATTCAGCTAGGAAAAGGAGAAGTAACCCTTTCTGATATAGAAGAAGCCTTAAAGCTAGACAGTACAACTAAATTTGTATTTGTAGCTCCAGGATCTGGCTTAATGCTACATAGTTTAGATTTTAAAGATGATGCTTAAGAGTCATAAGCATCAT
>NZ_JBDVAA010000145.1:0-3024 GCF_039943695.1 Cellulophaga sp.
GGAAGCACGCAGGAAAAAAACCTAAGTTTAATAAATAAAAAAAACTCATTGCTATTAAAAAGCAATGAGTTTTTTGTTTAAGCCAACTTGTATATTACAAACCTGCTACTTCTTTTATTTCTCCAATTACACGATCTGCAAGTAAATCAGCTTCAGTCTGGCTCTTTGCTTCTGTGTATATTCTAATAATTGGCTCTGTGTTAGATTTACGTAAGTGTACCCAATTTTCTGCAAAATCTATTTTAACACCGTCAATAGTAGATATTTCTTCATCTTTATATTTATCTGCCATAGCAACTAGTATACCATCTACATCTAAACCAGGTGTTAATTGTATTTTCTTTTTGCTCATAAAATAACTTGGGTAACTAGCTCTTAATTCTGCTACTGTACCTCCTTTTTCGGCCATTAACATTAAAAATAAAGCGGAACCTACTAAAGAGTCTCTACCATAATGACTTTCTGGGTAAATTATACCTCCATTACCTTCACCTCCAATAACTGCGTTATTAGCTTTCATTTTAGTAACTACGTTTACTTCACCAACTGCAGCAGCTTCATACGTACCACCGTGTTTTTCTGTAATATCTCTAAGTGCTCTAGAAGAAGATAAATTAGACACCGTATTTCCTTTAGTTTTACTTAGTACATAATCTGCACAAGCTACTAAAGTATACTCTTCTCCAAACATTTCACCATCATTACTAATAAATGCCAAACGGTCTACATCTGGATCTACAACAATACCAAAATCTGCTTTTTCCTTAACTACCAAATCACAAATATCTGCTAAATGCTCTTTTAATGGTTCTGGGTTATGAGGAAAATGACCTGTAGGATCACAATATAATTTTACAACTTCTACTCCTAATTCTTCTAACAATTTAGGAATTGCAATACCACCTGTAGAGTTTACACCATCTACAACTACTTTAAATTTAGCTGCTTTAATTACTTCTTTATCTACTAATGATAGGTTTAATACTTCATCAATATGAATATCTATATAAGAATCATTTCTTAAAATAGAGCCTAAATCATCTACATCTGCAAACGTAAAATCTTCTTTTTCTGCTATGGCTAATATTTTTGCTCCTTGTGCTGCATCTAAAAACTCTCCTTTTTCATTTAAAAGCTTTAAAGCGTTCCATTGTTTTGGATTGTGACTAGCTGTTAAAATAATACCACCATCTGCCTCTTCTAAAGGAACAGCAATTTCTACTGTTGGTGTTGTAGATAAGTCTAAATCTATTACATCTATTCCTAAACCTACTAATGTAGATACTACTAAATTCTGAATCATTTCTCCAGACAATCTAGCATCACGACCAATAACTACCTTTAATTTTTCTTTTTTAGCATACTCCTTTAACCAAATACCATAAGCTGCGGCAAATTTTACTGCGTCTAATGGTGTTAAGTTATCTGAAGGTTTACCTCCTATTGTTCCTCGTATTCCCGAAATAGATTTGATTAGTGTCATATTTATTATAAAAGTTTTTACAAATATACATGTACAAAAGCAATTCTTAGGTTTTGAATTTGTAAATTCGATTTTAACAATGCTAATATCGATTTATGAATTTTTTGGCACATATTTACCTTTCTTTTGAAAACGATGAAATTACTATAGGAAATTTTATAGCTGATAGTATTAGAGGCAATAAGTTTAAACACTTGCCAAAAAACATACAAAAAGGAATTACACTGCATAGGCACATAGATACTTTTACAGATGCGCACAAGACAGTACGTAAAAGCACAAAAAAGCTACACGAGAATTACGGACATTACAGTGGTGTAATTGTAGATATTTTTTACGATCACTTTTTAGCTAAAAACTGGAGTACCTACTCTAACACACCTTTAGCTGAGTTTGTAGATAATTTTTATGACCTTTTAGAAGATAATTATTTGATATTACCAGAAAACACTAAGCGCATGATGCCTTATATGATTGCTGATAACTGGATACTTAGTTATGCTAGTTTAACAGGTATTTCTAAGGTTTTAGACGGAATGAATAGACGTACTAAAAACAAATCTAAAATGAATTTTGCCATTATAGATTTAAAAGAGCATTATGAGGAGTTTGAGAAAGAGTTTACATCTTTTTTTGAAGAATTAACAACCTTTGCTAAACGAAAATATACGTCTTTACTTGAAGAAGAGTAGAAACTACTTCTTCTTATTACGTTTATTATAGTTTTTATCCCCTCTAGTTTTTGGCTTTTTATATTTTCTTGCTATTTCAAACTTATAAGAACCACCTTTGTTAACCTTTTGGTTTTTCTCTTTTTTCTCATGAAAACTAGCACCTCTTTCTTCCGCATTAAGATTAATAGGATTATGGTGCTCTAAAATTTTTGGTCGTTCTTCTGGTATTAACTCTTTAGATATCTCAACTGTTTCAGGAATATCTATGGCCGGAATATTATAATCCATTAATTCCTCAATAGCATCCTTATATTGCTCTTCCTTTTCTGTGTAAAATAAAATAGAATTTCCTTGTTCTTCAGCTCTACCTGTTCTACCAATACGGTGCATGTAGTTTTCAGGAAAAGTAGGTGTATCAAAATTAATTACGTGAGATATTTTATCTAAATCTAAACCACGAGCCATTACGTCTGTAGTTACAAGAATCCTATTAACACCCTCATCAAATTGGTTTATAGATCGTATTCTATAATTCTGTGTTTTATTAGAGTGTATTACACACAACTCATCAGAAAATATTTCATCTAAAGATTTAAATAAACGGTCTGCAAAACGTTTGTTTGCAACAAAGACTAATACTTTTTTATACGTTTCTTTATCCTTTAACAAGTCTACCAATAAATTAGCTTTTGTATAAAAGTTAGGAACTGCATAGCTAGTTTGTGATATATTATCTAACGGAGTACCACTAACAGCAATAGAAACCTTTTCTGGATTTATAAAAAAGTCATTTATTAACACCTCTACATCATCTGTCATTGTAGCAGAAAACATAATGTTTTGTCTACGACTAGGCATCAACTCAAA
>NZ_JBDVAA010000146.1:0-3290 GCF_039943695.1 Cellulophaga sp.
GCACAAAATTCAAACATTAACCTAAGTATGTCTATCATTTACACTTATTTTAAATGCAGTAGTCTTAAAAAAAGAATACTGTTAAAATTTAAACGAAAATAAAAGATACTCAAAAAAAACAGAATAACAATTGTAATAGAAATATAATGCTACTTACTATTTGTTATACACTCCAAAAAGAGCTTCTAGTTTTTCTTTTCTATAGTTAAAAATTTCTTCAAGTTTTGGTTTAACTAAAAATGGCTGAACTAGTTGTCCTAAAATTCCAAACGGAACCTTGTAGTCTATGATATCTTCCATTTCTACGCCACCATCTATCTCTTTTATAAAATGTTTATGGTGCCATAACGCATACGGACCAAAACGTTGCTCATCTACAAAATATTTGTTCTCTACCATATGGGTAATTTCTGTAACCCATTTGGTTTTTATACCTAAAACAGGAGTAACAATATATTGTATTATTTGTCCTTGATACATTGGCCTGTCTGCACCAGATAATATAATAAATCCCATATAGTCTGGAGTTATTGTTTTTAAATTTTCTGGTTTTGATAAAAACTCCCAAGCCTGTTCTACGCTTATAGGAAGTTTTTGTTTTTTATGTAGTGTATAAATCTTCATACTTAGTTATAAATTAAGATATAAGCGTTTAAAGATGTTGCTATAAACAGCCAAATTATGTAGGGTAAAAGTAAAAGTGATTTATATTTTAAAATGTTTTTGTATTTAGTTGATATATAAAGTATAAAAAAAGTTAAAGCTGTAATTATAATAAGGCCAATACTAATATTATGTTGATTAAAAAAAGCAAAGTTCCAACCTACGTTTAAAAACCACTGAATAACAAATAAGAAGATAAACTTAAAGTTTTTACTAAGTTTTACTAAAATTCCCAAGTAGATAGAAAAACAAACCATAATGATTGTCCAAGCTGCACCAAAAACCCATCCTGGAGGCGTCCAAGGAGCTTTATTTAGTTGTAAATACCAATTAGATTGTGCACCATTATCCATCAATAAAACACCTAGTGCAAGCGCACCAAAGTTTAGTACTAAAAATAGAATAATGTATTTAGCTAGTTTCATTGGTTTTTTTCATTAATAAAGCAATTTGATCTTGTATAGCTTCTGCTTCTACAAATTTGGCATCACTAGCTCCACGGTTACTGGTAGAAAGAGCGTGGTACTCTTTCATTAATTGCTGGTATTGCTTTTGCAACTTTTCTATGGGTGATTTCTTTTTAAATAATCCAAACATAATTTATGGTGTTAAATGCTTTGTTATTTTTTTACTAAGCGGATTTGTAGTAGAGTAGTAGTAGTCTACAAATTTGCCTTCTTCGTCTACCAAATACTTTTGGAAATTCCATTTTACAGAGGTGCTAGAGTTTCCGTTTAATTCTTTTTTAGTTAACCAAGTGTATAAAGGGTGTTGTTGATCTCCTTTTACATTTAACTTTTCGGTCATCAAAAAAGTGACGCCATAGTTTCTCTGACAAAAAGTTTTAATTTCCTCTTCAGTTCCAGATTCTTGACTTCCAAATTGGTTACAAGGAGCGCCAATT
The DNA here is from genome assembly GCF_039943695.1 of Cellulophaga sp. Lineage (NCBI taxonomy): Bacteria > Pseudomonadati > Bacteroidota > Flavobacteriia > Flavobacteriales > Flavobacteriaceae > Cellulophaga > Cellulophaga sp. The sequence goes on from NZ_JBDVAA010000146.1 coordinate 1,568, forward strand.
ATCATTAAATTATCTTTGTAAGTATCATAAAGCTTCTGTAGTTCTTCATACTGACCTGTGAATCCACATTTAGAAGCAACATTTACAAAAAGTATTTTTTTACCTTTAAAGTCAGATAAATTAATAGGATTGCCCTCTAAACCAATTACTTTAATATCGTAAATACTTGTTTTAGGTTCTGCTTTTTGCTTGGACGCACAAGAAGAAAATATAGTAAGTAACGTAATCATAGCTAATTGTTTCATTTATAATTTAAAATTTACAATTCCGCAATCTACTTCTAAAATTTGACCAGAAATGCTTCGTGCTTTTTCACTAATTAGAAAGTTAGCCATATGTGCTACATCTGTAGGATCTAAAAAACGCTTTAAAGGGTGTCTGTCCTTAATGTTTTCTATCATTTTATCATTACGAAGTAACTTAGCTGCTAAATCTGTATTTGTAACTGTAGGTGCTATTGCGTTTACACGCACTGTAGGTGCTAATTCTGCTCCTAAAGATTTAACAAGGCCTTCTACACCAGATTTTGATGTTGCAACACTAGCATGGTAAGGCATTCCTAATTTTGTAGCTACAGTACTAAATAGTGTAATAGATGGGGCATCTCCCTTTTTTACAGTGTTTAAATAATGCTTGATTGTTTTTACTGCACCAATAACATTAATTTCAAAATCTTGCTTAAAGTCTTCTATGCTTAAGCGTCCTATGGGTTTTAAATTGATGCTCCCGGGACAATAAATAAGGTTGTCTACAGTCTCTAATTCTGGTAAATTGTCTGTAAGCACATCACAGGTGTAATGTTTAAGATTTTGATGTTCTAATTCTGGCGCAGTTCTGCTAATTACAACAACTTTATGGGTAGCAACAAGTTCTTTTGTAATAGCAAAACCTATTCCTTTGCTACCACCAATAATAACGGTAGTTTTCATCAATAATTATTTAAATTTAAGCAAAAGAATACCTGTTGGACAAGTAGAATTTGCCAATTATTTGTAGATATTTATGGGTGTTTTATGGTAACAACACTATGGTAGTGGCTGCATATTTAGCCTTTTTTCTACTTTACGTTTAATAGCAGTAAGGCGCTTCATCAAATCCATAATCTCTTCGTCCTTATTTTCTTTGTAAATAGTATTAAGCTCAAGAATAAGGGATTTAGCTTCGCGAGAAATTTCTACTCTTTCGCTGTTAGATAATGACTTCATCTTTCTCTTCTCAAACTCTAATGCTTTATCTATAATCTCCATATTGTTAATGTTTTAAATAGTTTTGTATTTCTGTTATTTTGGTAGCGTTATTAAACTCACCACCGTAAAAAGCAGTTACTGTGGTAGAGGTGTCATCCTTTACACCTCTAGATGCTACACATAAATGTTTTGCATCTATTATAACAGCAACGTCTTCTGTTTTTAATATTTTTTGAAGCTCTACACCAATTTGGTTGGTTAAGCGCTCTTGTACTTGTGGTCTTTTAGCATAGTATTGTACAATTCTATTTAATTTAGACAACCCTATTACGTTACCAGATGATTTGTAGGCAACATGCGCTTTACCTATAATTGGAACAAAATGGTGCTCACAATTAGAGTAAAAAGTAATGTTTTTTTCAACAAGTATTTGGTTATATTGGTATTTATTTTCAAATAAAGCAATTTTTGGCTTATTTTTTGGGTTTAAACCACAAAATATTTCATCAATATACATTTTTGCAACACGTTTTGGT
>NZ_JBDVAA010000147.1:0-2603 GCF_039943695.1 Cellulophaga sp.
AAAAATAAAGATGTTACATCCTACATCGATTATAGATATTTTGCAAATATTGCATATGCAGCAGGTAGTATTGCTTCTACGTTATCTGATATGGAAATATTTTATACCTCTCTCTTTGAAACCGAGAAACTATTACAAAAAGAAACATTAAAACTAATGTTAGAGTCTGGTAATAAAACTTACGGTTACGGCATATTTAAATTCAATTTTAATAATAAAAACTATTACGGTCACGGAGGAAATAATATAGGATACGCTTTTAGAAATGAATACAACCCAACAACTAAAAATTTGTATTTAATATTTTCTAACTCAAAAAGCATTACTTCTAAGAAAGCAATTACTAGCGATTTATTGGCTTATGTAAATGACAATTCAATATCTAACTTTAAAAAAATAGACTTAAAAAAATTTAAAAAATACACAGGAACTTATTTACTTAAAGAAGCTAATTTAACTTTAAATATAATACAAGAAAATAATAAAATGTATCTAGTAGTTGATGCTCAAAAGGTTAAGAGTGAACTAATTCAAAAAAATGACAAAGCTCTTTATGATACTACTGTAGGGGTTATTTTAACTCAAATAGAAGGAGATAGTAATAGTCTAGAGTTTAATCAAAATGGGTTTAAAACTGTAATTAGTAAAATAACCTCTAAAAATTAATACTATGACTCTAGAAATACAAAATGTATCTAAAAAATACAATAAAAACCAATATGGTGTAAAGGATTTTTCTATTAGTATAGAAAAAGGAATATTAGGCTTATTAGGTCCTAATGGGGCAGGAAAATCTACTTTATTAAAAATGATAGCTACTGTTAATAAACCAACTAAAGGCTGTATTATATTAAACAAAAACAATATTATTAAAGATGCTAATTATATGCGAAAACAATTGGGTTTTTTACCTCAGGATTTTGGTGTATACCCAAACTTAAATGCATACGAGTTTTTAGAGTACATAGCAGCTATGAAAGGAGTTGGTGGAAATAATCTAAAATCTAGAATATCAAAATTACTAGAAGGTTTAAACTTAATTGATGCTGCTAAAAAACCAATAGGTAGCTATTCTGGAGGAATGAAACAAAGAGTTGGTATTGCACAGGCTTTACTTAACAATCCTAAAATTGTAATTTTTGATGAACCTACAGTTGGTTTAGACCCAGAAGAACGTGTACGCTTTAGAAATTTAATATCTGACTTAGCAAACGATTGTATAGTTATTTTATCTTCTCATATTGTTTCTGACATTGATACTATTGCAGATAAGGTTGCAATTATGAAAAAAGGCACTCTACTTTCTTACGGAACTCAAGAAAATATATTACAACACGTAACAAATAAAGTATTTGAGACAACTATTGATAAAGAGAGTTTAACAGCTTTTAAAGCTGATAAAATTATAGTTAGTGCATCAAGAAAAAATAACCAATTATTAGTACGCTATATAACAAATACACCTATTGAAAATTCTATAAAAAAAATAGCAAATTTAGAAGATGCTTATCTCTACTTAACCAAAACAAAATAAGGCTATGAATTCATTTTTTAATATTGTAAAATTAGATTATATACAACGTACAAGAAGTTATGCTTTTCTAATAACTCTTTGTGCTAGTTTAGCAATTGCATATACTTTTGTACCAGAGCCTAATGCTAACTATTCTACAATTAGAATAGCAGATTATATTGGCGTTTATAATTCTGCTTGGTTTGGCTATGTTACCGCTATAATGACAAGTATTTTTTTATCATTAATAGGTTTTTATCTTGTTAATAGTGCTATAAAAACGGATATAAATACTAAAGTTGGACAAATTATAGCAACTACAAGAATTAAAAATTTTAGTTATTTACTTAGTAAAGTATTAAGTAACTTTTTAGTTCTTTTAACTATAGCTCTTGTAGTTTTTATAATGAGCATCATACTTTTCTTTTTATATAATGATAATTATTCTTTTAATCTTTTGCAGTTTATAAAACCATACGCTCTTATTACGGCTCCTGCATTATTTTGCATTGCTTTTATTGCTGTTGTTTTTGAATTAGTATTAAGTAAATATTCTGTTTTACAAAATGTCTTATTCTTTATTATTTATTCTACTCTAATTTTGTTTTCTCCTAAAACAGAAAACAGTTACACATTAGACATTTTAGGAAGCAATGTTGTAATACATCAATTAGAGAAACAAGTTAAAACCATTACAAAATCTACAACAGATACAAATTTAGCAATAGGATATATAGTAGGAAATACAAATAACTTAAACAAATTTGAATTTAACGGTATAGATTTCCCTACTTCTTTTATTGTAAGTCGTTTTCTATTGGTGGTTTTAGGTCTTATTATAATACTTGTTTTGTCCAGATTTTTTCATCGATTTAATATAACTAAGTATTCTACATCTAAGGAACAAGAAAAGAGCATAAATAAGCCTAATACAACACACCAAATTAATTTAAAAGAACTATCTAATGCGCAAATAAATTATAGTATTTATCCATTATTAAAAGCAGAAATGCTACTTATACTTCGTAAAGGAAAAAAGTGGTTATGGATTATTAACATATTGGGAATGTTACTTTTACTATTTCTTCCA
>NZ_JBDVAA010000148.1:0-2934 GCF_039943695.1 Cellulophaga sp.
AGCATTAGTTTAGAATTTGGTAGTCTTACCAATTTTGTTTGGCCTGCTACAGTACTATTGTATGCTCCTCCTGTTTCCTCACCAACAATAACTCCTCTTTTACGTGCTTTTACAACATTAGAAAAAACAGAAGATGCAGAAAAAGAACGCCCATTTATTAATACGTACACGTTACCTTTATAATTATTTTCTTTAGGCTCTGCTACTTTAGTTTCCTTAAACTTATATACCAACTTGCCATTTTTTTTGCGTGCTTTAAAAACTTCTTTAAAAAATACAAATGGTACAAATAAAGACTTGTATGCTGCTCCATAAGCTGTTTTATTACGAGACATATAAGACTTTATAATTGGGTATCTTGTGTTTACCTCTCCTTCTTCAACAAACTTAAATTCTTCTTTTGCTAAGTAAGAAAATAAATCGTGAATTTCTACCAGCCTACCACCTCCATTATCTCGCAAGTCTATAATTAAATCTTTAGTTTTGGCAGAATCTATTTTTTTAAAAGCCTCTTCATAAAAAGCTTCATAGTCACCCCTACTAAAGCTTCTAATTTTCATATAAGCAACAGTACTATCTTCTCCTATAAAATCTAAATTTCTATTATTATTTTTTTCAGAATAACTATAACCGTATTTACGATAATCCTCTAACTTTTTCTTTAACTTTTTTGAAGCAAGTTTACGCTCTTCTTTTGTCTTTTTAATTGGTTTTTTATCTTTTAAACTATCTTTTTTTGGTTTAGGAAACCTTGTAGAATCTCTTGGTATTCTTCTAAAAACTTTAGTGTATAAACTATCATTTTTAGAAAAAGTAACCTCTAAACTATCTAATCTTCCTTTATCTTGATAGTAATATCTAGCTAGTTTCTGCGCAGCATATTTATTATGAAAAGTTGTATTATATCCGTCTGAAGAAAAATAAGTTTTGTATCTTTTTAGCAAGTCATCAATAGAATCATCTCCTAACTTTACCACTCTGCTCCCTACCATTGTACTATCTTCACCAAGAGTATTTTTTACCAAAACAGCATCTTCTACGTTTTCAAACCTTAAATAAGACCATTCGTTTTTAAGTTTATTAAAAGCTTTATTTTCTTTACGGGTGTGTTTTTTTGTTGGTACAGAAATACCTGCGTGTCCTTGTCTAACCTCCGCTACAACAGGAGCCAATTTTTCATAAAAGGCATAAGTAGTCATTGGTTTTGTAATACTACTCTTTAAAGTAGTAAACTTAGCATCTAACTCCTTTTTTGGCGTATACAGGTATAATTGAGGATGTAATTTTTGTAGTTTTCTATAAGCTACATCAACATCTTTATGCAGTTCATCTACACTATGTAACTTGGTTATTTGATGATTGTGTTTTTCTATACTGGCGCATGAAGTAATTAACAGTAATGGCAAAAGGTAAAACAATAATTTTCTCAAGGGTTGTGGTTTTATGGTTTTGAACTATATTTTCTTAATTGTAAGAAACACAGCACATTTTATGCCAATAAAGTTAAAATATTATGTAAACTAAAAATATATTTTAACAATACTTTATTTTTAGCAATTCTATAGCTCTATTTTGTACCTTTAACTTGTATGAAGAAAAAAATTATCATAACTATTTCTGTACTTGTTCTATTGCCATTATTGGCAATTTTTTGTTCTAATAATATTATTACAAACTCAGCTAAGGGCAAAACTTTTTATAATGTAGATGCTATTCCTTACAATAAAGTTGGTGTTGTTTTAGGCACAACAAGTAAGCTTGTTAACGGTAGTCCAAATCCTTACTACGTACACCGTATAAATGCAACCGTTGCTTTGTACAATGCAAAAAAAATAGACTTTGTTTTAGTTAGCGGTGATAATGGAACTAAATACTATAACGAACCAGATACTTTTAAAAGAGAACTTGTAAAACAAGGAATACCAGAGGATAAAATATTTTTAGATTACGCAGGTTTTAGAACATTAGATTCTATGGTGCGTGCGCACGTAATTTTTGGACTTAACAAGGTTACCGTTATATCTCAAAAATTTCATAATGAAAGAGCTATTTATATTGCAGAAAAAAAAGGCCTCACTACCGTTGGCTTTAATGCCAAAGATTTAAAAGGAAAAGCTGGTTTAAAAGTACAGACTAGAGAATATTTAGCACGTGTTAAAGTGTTTTTAGATTTACTACTTAATACAGAGCCTAAATTTTATGGAGAAAAAATAACGATAGAATAGTACTTACACTGTAATGCAAAAGATTAAAACTTTACTTAAAAACTTAGGTCCAGGATTACTTTTTGCGAGTATGGCAATTGGCACATCTCACCTTGTGCTATCCACTAAAGCTGGTGCACAATATGGTTGGATTATGTTGGTACCAATTGTACTAGCAAACATTTTAAAATATCCTTTTTTTGAATTTGGAATTAGATACACCAACGCAACAAACAAAACACTTATACAAGGGTATTTAAACCGTGGCAAAGGGTATTTGTGGTTTTATGCACTTATTACACTAGTATCTACATTTACCATTTTAGCAGCTTTATACTTGGTTACATCTGGTCTATTAATAAACCTCTTTAACCTTACAAATGTATCTATTACTGTTGTTGCTCTTGTACTATTCAGTTTTATATCTGCACTATTAATTATTGGTAAATATGTTTTTTTAGAGAAGTCTTTAAAAATTGTAGTATCTATTTTAGGAATTGCACTTTTAGTTACCACTATTGTAGTTGTTTTTAAGGGAAAGGTTGATGAGGTAGCAAACTTTAAACCCACACCTCTTTTTAATAATGCTGGTATTTTATTTATTATTGGTTTAGTAGGTTGGATGCCTACTGCGGTAGAAACCTCTAGCTGGTTAAGTATGTGGACTATTGAAAAGCAGAAACTAACAAACAAAAAACTAAATCTTAAAGAAGCATTATCAGAATTTAAC
>NZ_JBDVAA010000149.1:0-6331 GCF_039943695.1 Cellulophaga sp.
ATATAGGGTATTCTGTAGTATTGGTTGTTAGTTTTACATCATAAGTTCCTGGCTCTGAGTATACGTATACATTTTGTTTTTCGTACGCATCTACAGTTCCTGTTTCTCCAAACTCCCAGTACCAAGTTTCTATTCCTGGCCCTTGAGAAGTAAATATTAACTCTTCTCCTGTATAGCCTTCATCTGGGCCAAAAAGCTTAGGTATAGAGTCTATTACTCTACGCTCTTTAACAGATATTACCTTGATATATTTAGATAGTGTTTGGTTTTTGTCTATATCTACAGTAACTAAATATTTACCAGGTTCTTTGTATTTGTATTTTACGTCTAAGTTGCGTTTTAATGTGTCTCCATTGCCAAAATGCCACACTAGTTTTTTGTCTTTTACTACAGATGTATCATTTAAGAAAAAATCTAATTCTTCATTTTGTTCATAATGGCTGTTGTCATTAGAATCAAAAACATAGAAATCTAAATTTTTTAACTCAGAATTAAAAGGGTAAAAACTTAAAATGATAATAACTAATGAGATTAGTAGGAGTACACTCAATAGTATAATTTTATTTTTGTTATTCATGTCTATATATTTGCTTTACATTCATTTAGGTTCTTTTCTATCAATTTGTTGTTTTTCATTGATTTGTTCAGTGCTTCATTAATATCAAAGTATATTTTTAATATTCTAGATGATTGTTGTCCAAAACTATACTTGTTGTTCTTGTTGTTTATTTTGTAAATGTCTTCAAGTGCATAAATATCTCTTTTAATGCCATCAATTCTTTGTACTTGATTAATATCAAACTCTATAGTTTTTATAGTGTCGTGTAAAGTAACAACTTGCGTAATGTATTTTTTTTGAGCACTTAAAATTTCTTCAGAATTTCTAATGTCGCTCATTATCTCTTTACTCTCTAAAACAGGAACCGAAATAAAGAAATTGACAATTATTACAAACAGGATACCTACGACCCAGGAGAAAAATAGTGTGAACCTAATTTTTCGCCAAGAATTTTCATTTAGTTGCATAGTTAATTAAATTGGTTAGAGTTTATTTCTTTATATTTTTGTTTGCATTTTTCTAACTGGTCAATGTTGTACAATCTTTTACTTTCTTCTTTTTTGTACACATCCATTATAGATTGTATTTCTCCTAAATGCTTAAATAGTTCTTGGTATAACTCGTAATGTTTGGCGTCTTGCTTATTAATGTTAATTTCTTTTTCTAAACTTAAGCGAGTGTCAGAAATAAGTTTTTGCATTTCCTTGTGCTCTGTTAGTGTTCTTTGCTTGTTTTTTAGGCTACTTAAGTTTTTATAAATGTCCTCTAACTGGTAGTTGAGTTGTGCTTGTTTGTTAAAAATAGCATCGTAGCTAGCCTTTTTTTCGTTTAAGAGTGTAATTCCTTTAGTTGCTGTATTTAGGGTAAAAGATCCACATACTAGTAGTACAATTATTAGGAAACTAAAGTATAGAGAGAATTTTAAAATTTGTTTTCTTCTTTTAATGTAGTTTAACGGTTTCATTAAATAAAATTTGTATTTAAAAAATCAACCCATTTTGGGTTTAGTTAGTTGTTTTGTAATATTAATTGCCTACGGTTTTACTTGTAGTGCTATCTGGTTTTAATAAAGTCTTTTCTTACTACATAATTAAAATTTTATAATAGTACTATTTTTATAAAAATAGTTGCTATTTATAGTTACTAGTATGTGGCTACTTATAAATAGTTATAAATTAATTATGTGTAATATATTTTGTAATTTTTTTGACCAAGATATTTAATTTTTCCTATAAAATTTACATAAAAAACAGTTTTTTTTGTCTGTTTTTACTGTAGATTAAAATTTTACTGTTTGCAGGTAATTAACAGTAATTAATGTTCACTGAATTCAGTGTTTTTTTTATGGAAAATAAAATTTAGCAGAAAAGGGGAGTATCTAAAATAGTCTTAGAGTTGCTATTTGGGACTAAATTTTAATTGTTTTTTTGGGGTATTAAATAAGGAATGGTCTTTATATAAAGACCACTCCTTGGTATGCTATTATTGTTGGTTATATTCACTATGCCAAACAGCCTCTTCTGGGCCATCTCCTTTGTGACCATCTAATTGTATTACAAAACTTTTTGCAGGAAAATATGGTGTAATATGAAGATCTATTAAGACTCTGTCTTTTTGGTTAGGATCTTGCTCTATTTTCATTACCTTAAATTTCTCAATAAGTTTTGTTGGTCCATGAATACTATCTAAGAATTTAACAATTTGGCTTCTTAAATCAGACTCTGTTCTGGTAGTCCAGTTTTCAAAAGCTCTTCTGTTTAAAAAGTCAAATAATACCTTTGTAATATAATCAAATACACGAACAACAGAATAGGTTTGTAATCCTAGGTTGTCTCCGTTAAAAAGTGTTTTAGCAGAAAAAGCCATAACTTTACTGTACTCATTAACCATAGGTACTAATCCCATTTTTTCTAGCTCAGAGATTTCACTCTTTTTAAGATCAAAACGTACACTTTCTACTTCGTTAATACCACCAAACTTTTTACCCGCTACAACTTGTGACATTAATGTGCTGTATATTTTACCAGCAAGTGCAGAAGAAGGAGGAACATATAAGTTGTCTTCCTCGCCAACAATATCATCTTTTTTTCTTCCTAATAACCAGTTACAAGTCATTAGTGTATTAGATTTGTAAACGTCTCCGCCAGTATGGTTAGAGTTAAAGAAAAGATCCACAACATCGTCTGGTGTTTCTAAATCTTGAAAATCTGTTAGTAAAACAGTTTTGTTGTCAAAAGCTATTTTAGACCACTTATCTAGGATAGCATTAGTTCCTAAATAACCAGGTATAACTAATAAAGAATAGTTTTGTCTTAAATCTAGTCTGTCAAAATTTTGTTTTAGCTCATTACCTATATAATCTATAAAGTAAGGATTATCTAAATCTTTTAATTGATGCATACTAGCGTTAACAATAGTTACGTTTTTAACCTTGTCACTCTCTGTATTTTTGTAGAAATGTGCTAATGATCTGTAAGAAGTTTCTAATTCTTTAGTTCTTTTTAAAGCTTGCTTAAGATTAGCATTTAGGACTTCTCCTACTTTAAGTGCCTTTTCTTTGGCAATGTCACGCATTTCTTCACTGTTTTTGTCGCTCTTTAAAAGATCCAACCAAACAGTTAATCTGTTCGTTAAATTTTTACGTTCAGACTCCCATTGGTCATCTGTTAAAAATATATTTCTTCTTGCTTTTCTGTTAGGGTTAAGATTAGTGTACCCATCAATTACATTTTCTAAAAAAGAGAAACCACCAAATTCTTTTAATAAATCTATTGAAGCTGATAAATCTACTGTTTCAGCTTGTTTAGTTTGTGTAGCTATAGATTTACTTGTTTGAGTCTTTTCTGCCATTATTTAATTTTTTGATCGTTATTTTTCAGCATTTTTAATTTCAGAAATAGAATCTTCTAAAATTTGAATAAGTGCATTTTTAGTGTCAGGGTTCTCTAAAGCCTTTAAAAGGGCTCTGTTAGAAGATAGTTGACGAGAAATTTTTACATTTTGTTCTTTCTCAATATCTAACTTACTTAAAAATTCACTGTTCTCTTTAATTTTTTTAGAATCAAAATCTCCAATGTTTTTAAAGTTCATTACCTCACTTACCTCACTGCCGTTTTCATCTTGGTGTTCTAATTTTACAGACGGAGAAAATTTTTCAAAAACTTGCTCCACTGTTTGTAAACCATGTATTGCCTCTGGTGAAACTGGTGCTTCATCAGTTAATTTTTGAACCAATAAAGTTCTGTTAGAAGGGATGTCTGCTATAGATTCGTTTACATCTAACTTTACTTCATTACCCCCAATACCATAATTATACATTGCCATATTGTCTATTTTTTTTATTAATGTTATCTAGTTTTTTATAATTTTAATATGAATATACCTCTTTTATTTAAAACAATAAAATTATATTTGTTTAAAACACTGTAAGTGCATGCGTAAGATATTACTGATAAAGATATAAAACTAATGAACTATTTAAAGTTGCCAATAGATTTTTCTGAAATTTTAACAAATAAAAGCGCAGATAGATGTTCTAAAGTTGAATCTATAGCGCAGCATATAATGATGATGATTACCTCTAGATACGGCGAAGTTGTAGGTAGAGATGATTTTGGTTCGCAAATTTGGGAGCTAGAATTTAGTCAGTTAGTAAGAATTAAAGATTGGGAAGAACGGGTAGAAAATTCTTTAACTGAAGCCATAAAAAAATATGAATTTAGATTAAAAGATATTAAAGTGTCCGTTGTTTTGTCTGAGGTTGATGATAACTTATCTAGTAGTGAAAATACACAAATACGCAGAAAATCACAGATAGCTGTAAAGGCAAAATTAATAGAAAACGATATGGATTTTAATTTTAATACCTTAATATATATAAGTCCTTTATCCCAATAAATTAGTATGAGAGACCAAACATTTTTAACATTGAAAAAAAGGATGTTAGAACGCTCTATGGAGTTATGGGGTATAAAAGAGGCTAATAGCATAGACCCCTTAATAGACCTTTTAATAGATGTTTTTGCTTATGAAAAAGCAAAGCTACATCAAGAAATTAAATTGTCTGATACCCAGCTGCTTCACAGGTTATCTAGAATATTATTAAGTAGTAAGTGGTCTTCTCCAATGCCTGCACATGCTTTAATGCTAATGTACCCTAATGAGGAAACATATACTGTTACTCCAGATAATCATTTTTATGTAAATACTAGTAGTTATGGTAAAGATAACTTAAGTGTCTTTTTTACGCCTCTAGTAAATAGTACCGTACATAATGCAGCAGTAAAATATAAGTTGTACAATACGCAGTTGGTACAGTATATTAATAACGAGGCTATTAGTAATACTTTTTTTGATAAAGAAAATAGAGTAGAAGACAATACACTATGGTTAGGTATAGAAATTGACCAAGAAAAGCTTCATAAATTAGACCGTTTATCCTTAACCGTATTAATGGAAGATCTAAATTTGTATCCTCTTTTAAATACAATGTCTGTTAATGGTGAAAACAGAGTTAATATAAGGTGTTCTAAGGGTAACTTTGACTCTAATGAGCTTGATGAAACACATTATTCTGAAGAAATAACTACGTTTTATAAGGATTATTTTTATGATTTAGATTTAGAAGGTAGTACTCATATAAAAAAGTCTTTGAGCCATTTATTTCCGTTCTCTAAAAAAGAAGTAGAGGATATAGATTATGATCAAAGTCTTTTTTGGATAAAAATTAAGCTGCCAGAAATTTTTGATAAGCAAAAAATAGAACAATTTAATGTTTCTCTTAACACCGTTCCTGTAGTTAATAGGCAAAGAGTTTATAAACAGCACAATTATAGTAAAAACGGAAGAATAGTATCTCTCCCATGTGAGCATAAAAATTATTTTTTAAATGTTAAATCTGCTCAAGATGATAATGGAAAATATTTAAAGAATATTTTAAACGATTATGAAAATAGAAGAAACGGTACATACTCTCTCTATTTTGGAGATATAGAAAAGTTTGATACTAGAAGCGCAAAAGTTTTAATAAATAAGGTAACACAATCTATTAGAGAAGAAGGTAATGCATATGCAGCTATGAACCCTGAAAGGTTAGATACTTATTTAGAAGAATTAATAAAACAGCTAGACTTGCTAGAGCAAAAAGCAATAGATAAAGTAAAAGATATAGATGTGTCTGAAAGTACATTTTTATTAACCTACCCTTTTCCTAATGCAACCAATTATGAAATAGAATATTGGACAAGTAATGCAGATTTGGCTAATGATTTTAATGAACAAAGTACATTTAATCAATATGCCACTAATGAGTTTGATATGAAAAAAACTCGCTTGTTAACAACTACTGTTGGTGGTAAAATTAGAAAAGGAGAAAGAGAACAGGTAGATAGTTTAAGGTATGGCTTGCTTACAAAAGAACGTATAGTTTCTAAGGCAGATGTAAAAAGTTTTATAAATCAGCAAATAGGTAACTACGTATCTAAAATACAAATACAACCAGGAGCACAAATTTCAAAAGAAAAGAAAAAAGGAATAATAAGAACAACAGATGTTTTAATTACATTAAACACTTTATTTTCATCTAAACAAGATTTAGATAGATTAGGTGTTTATTTTGAAAATGAATTGACAAATAAGTCAATCAGTAACATTCCGTATAAAGTAGTAATTCAGTAATAACTATGAAAGAATTAGATTTTAGTCAAGGATTAATTTCGGCTATGAAAATGGCCAAACATAATGCTAATAATGATAAGCATACTTCATATGGTG
>NZ_JBDVAA010000150.1:0-5802 GCF_039943695.1 Cellulophaga sp.
ATTATCTAAAGTATATAGGTATGTTTTAGAGCAGAAGAATAAAGATTTGGTTACAGTAGACGAGGAGTTAAAATTTGCAAAAACATACATACGCTTACTAAAAATGAGGTTTGAGGATAGTATTGTTTTTGATGTACCAGAAAAAAGTAGTAATCCAGATGCCAAAATAATACCATTATCACTACAATTATTGTTAGAGAATGCGGTAAAGCACAACATAGTATCGTCTAACAAGCCTTTGCACCTAAAGGTTGAAGAAGTAGATAGTATGCTAATTGTGAGTAATAATTTACAAGAAAAAAAAGTAGTTAAAAAGAGTAGTGGAGTAGGGCTTAAAAACATACACCAACGCTACCAAATGTTAACAGACAGAACAGTAATCATCAACAAAGACGCAACAGAATTTAGTGTGCACTTGCCAATCTTAACCAAACAAGTATCAACTATGGAAACACAAAAAGTACATTTAGACGAAAAACGCTATCAAAGAGCAAAAGAGAGAGTAGAAAAAATAAAAGGATTTACATACAACTTAGTATCATACTGTTTTGTAATTCCGTTTTTAATATGGTTAAACTACCAAACAACAGATTTTCCTTGGTCGGTATTCCCTGCCTTTGGTTGGGGGTTAGGTTTAGCAGCTCACGGTATGGAAGCCTTTGGTTATAACCCTTTATTTGGTAGAAACTGGGAAAACCGCAAGATTAAAGAGTATATGGAAGACGATAAATTTTAAGAGAAATAACTAACCAACTAAAAATACAACTATGGAGATTAATACTAACGAAGATAAATACACAAGAGCCAAAGAGCGTGTAAAGGAAGAAAAAGAGTTTTACAACAAAGTAATATCATCTGCTTTTACTGTAGCTGTAGTAGCTGCAATTAACTATTACGTTAACGAATTTAGTAATCCTTGGTTTTTGTGGGTTGTATTAGGTTTAAGTATTAGCCTTGTATTTAAGGCGGTTAAAGCTTTTAATATTTTCCCTTTTATGGGTAAAGATTGGGAACAAAAGAAAATTAACCAATTAATGAAAGAGGAAGAAGAAACCAACAAAAAATGGAGGTAATGGAAGATTATAATCAGCAATATAGAAACGAAAAGCTAGAAAGAGCTAAAGAAAAAATAAAAGAACTAAAAGGGTTTTACATTCATTTAACGGTGTTTATTTTAGTAAACCTGTTTATTGTAGGTAGTGTTATTTTTAGTTCTGGTTGGAACGGATTTTTAAATATAGGTACATATTTTACACCATTTTTTTGGGGAATAGGTTTAGTAGCACATTACTCTAAAGTTCACGGCTCATTACCATTTTTTAGTAAAGATTGGGAAAAGCGTCAGATTGAAAAGTATATGGAAAAAGAAAAAAGGGAGTCAGATGACTTTTTAAAAAAGAAATAAGATGAAAAAAGCACCATTAAGTAAGTTAGAAAGAGCAGAGAAAAAGGTAAAAGAAATTAAAGATTTTTACAATCATTTAGGTTGGTTTTTAGTGGTAAATATTGTGGTATTAATTATTAGATTTAAACTGTTTGATATCTTCTCTTTTGATTCGGTTTCTGTAGGAAAAAACATAACTGTTTGGATAGATGTTAATATGACAGTAATGCCATTACTTTGGCTGTTTGGGTTAACCTGCCACGGACTATATGTTTTTAAAGATAAGTTTCAGTTTTTTAAAAATTGGGAACAAAGACAAATTGAAAAATATATGGAACAGGATGACGATGTAAAATACATGTAGTTTTAAATTACAGAACCTTAATTTATAAAATAGCATAGAAGTATTAAATTGATTTTTTCTATTTTGCCAACAACAACTAAATAACCAAACTAATGAATGTAATTATTATTGAAGATGAAAAACCAGCAGCAAGAAGACTAAGTAGATTACTTGCAGAATTAGATGTAACAGTTTCTACAATGTTGCACTCGGTTGAAGAATCTATAATTTGGTTTAATGAGAATAAGCACCCAGATTTAATTTTTTTAGACATACAATTATCAGACGGTTTATCTTTTGAAATTTTTGAACAGGTAGATGTAAAAAGTGCTATTATTTTTACCACTGCATATGACGAATATGCACTGCAAGCTTTTAAATTAAATAGCATAGATTATTTACTTAAACCAATAGATGATGAAGAGCTAGAAGTTGCTGTAAATAAGTATAAAAATATGACCGCTTCTAACGCAAAAATATCAGTAGATTTTGAAGACATAAAAAAGCTACTAGTAAACCCAATAGAACGCGAGTATAAAAAACGATTTACTGTTAAAGTAGGGCAGCATATAAAAATTATAAACGCAGATGATATTGAATGTTTTTTTAGTGAGAACAAAGGTACATACGCAGCAACTGCAGATGGTAGAAATTATTTGCTAGACATTACTTTAGAAAATTTAGAATCTGAGTTAGAACCTAAAAACTTTTTTAGGGTTAGTCGTAAGTTCTATGTAAATGTAAACTATATAAAAGATATTGTATCTTACACAAATTCTAGACTTCAACTGGTATTAAATAAGTATAATGATTCTGAAATTATAGTAAGTAGAGAAAAAGTAAAAGACTTTAAGTTGTGGTTAGAGTAAACCTTTTTAAAATATTGGTGTTAAATTTATTAGTACATAAAAAAAACTAGTATAAGATTTATCTATACTAGTTTTTTTTTATGCAATTTAGGCTTATTCTTCAATCCTGTTTTCATCAAAAGAAGATGGTAGTAATTTAGGAATTAATTTTATAAAAATAGGAAGCAATATAGCTCCTCCTGGTAACATAAAAATAGCTAAAGAAGGTATACTCTTAAAAATATCTAGCAGTTGGTTTTGTACTTTTCTCTTCTCTTCCACACTTAAATTTGTAATGGTAGATTTAGATATTAACGCAACCAATTCTTTACTTTCAGCTAATTCTTTTTGTAACCTTTTGCTATTTCTTAGTATTAATTTGTTAGCAAATTTAGAGGTGTTATTATAAAATTTTTCGGCTAAATTATGATCTTTTAAATACGGAATTTCCTTTGCGTTTTCTTTAAAAAAAACAGCTACTTTTTTAATAGATTTTTTAACCTTTTTTCGTTCTAAATTTAGGTCGTTTGCAATGCTAAAAACAAACTCAGATTCTTGGTAGTCTAAAGTTAAATCTTCCCATGCTGTAACGCATACAATATCCATTAAATATTGATATACTTCTGGTGTAAATTTATCAATTAAACGCGCTCTGTAATGTGCATCAAAATGATGATAATCATCTGGTAAAAATGATAAAGAAGCAATAAATAAATAACTTAAACGCTCATCATATTTTTGCTGTTGTTTAGAATTTAAGGTGTGATGTACAAGATTTATTAAGATATATTCTATCTCTTCTGCATATTTTTTTATGCCTTTTTCATCAGTTAAAAAACGCTTAAAAAGTAAAACATCAACAAAAAGTAAGGTGTTGGTAACAGAGCTTCCAAATGTTTTATTAATTAAATTTTCCTCTAAAAATACTCTAGATTTTAAAATAGCTTCTAATTTATTACTTGCTTTAGATCCTGTAAAAATCGTATCAAAAAAGCTAGAGTTTACATCTAAAGCTTCATAAAAATGAGTTGTTTTTTTTATGAAATTAGCGTAATTATAATCTTTATATTCTAATATATATGTAAAATATAGGGCAGAAATTAGATTAGCTTTTGCATTTTCATCTTCTGTAGGGGTGTGTGTAATTGGAATGAATTGTAGCCATTTTACGTGAATTCCATATATAAAACCTGTAGTGCAAAGACTACGGTATAAGTCATTAAAATTAGTGTAGACAACATTACTATTAGTAACTACTTGTCCAAACTTATCTATCCAACCAGAAGCAGACGGGTTCATAACTTAATTTTTTGCTAAACTATATATTGTATAGATGTAATATATGCTTTATTTCTGTTTAACAAAATTTTAACAATTAAAAACCAAACCCTACTTTTTAAAGCTCCGTAAGTAGGGGTGAATTTATAATTAAAACATACTACAATGAGAAAAAACAGAAATTTATTAGTTGTATACTTACTAGCAATAGTGGGTGTAGTTTTAGTAGCGGCAGATCATATTGATGCGCCTTCTACTACAGGACAAACTGCAGATATTGCAGATTTTTATGCTTTTGAGCCAACAACTGGTTCAGACAATACAGTATTTGTTGTAGATCTACAAACTAACGTTTTACCAGATTTAGCTTATGGTTCTTTTGATGAAGGTGTATTAACTGAAATAAATATTGATAGAGATGGTGATTTGGTAGAGGATTTGGTAATACAAGCAATACCTAGAGATGGTAAAATGTACTTTTTTGGTCCTGTAGAGCCTTCTTCTACTGGTTTAAATGGAGAAGTTATGGTAAATGCTCCTTTAGGGTCTGTTGCTATATCTGGTGCTACGGCAACTATAGAGGAACTATCTAATGGTGTTAAGTTATTTGCTGGTCCAAGACAAGATGCTTTCTTTTTTGACTTTACACAGTTTAATGCTGTAATAGGTGGTATGGCTCCAGAAGGTTTTAAGGCTTCAGATGAAGCTACAGATACTTTTAATGGCGCCAACACAATGTCTATTGCTATAGAAGTTCCTAATACTATGTTGGGTACCACTACCGCTACAAATGCTCTAGGTTTAGAAGTGTATAAAACTTGGGTAACTACAAATAAAAAATAATAATACTAAAAACTTACAATTATGAAATTATATAATATAAAACACCTTGCCTTAGCTTTTGGGGCGGCATTAACTATAGCGTCTTGTTCTGATGATGATAACGGAGATATGAATATGGAGCCAGAGGCAACAGATTTTTCTGGTACATACACACAGGTAGACCATATGGGTAGACCAGGTATTAACACTGTTTTGTCTTATGATATAGATGGGCAACCAAGTGTAAAAGATGCCCAAAATGTTACAGTACCTTCAGAAATGGGTGCAATGTTTCAGGCTGGTTTTGAGGCTAGATTAGAGCAGTACCATGATGTTTATGCTAATTTATTAGGAGCAGATCCTGCAGATGTAAACTACGAGAACAATATTTTAGGTCTAGATGCAGTAACATTAACTAGCTATTTAGCAGCAGATGTATTAGAAGTTGCTCCAAACTTACCAACTACATATTTTAATCCAGGTACAGATAATGATGGTGATGGAAGAATTCTTGTTCCAGATGGAGATGAAGTTGCTTTAACTGGAAGATTAATAACAGATGATGTTATTGATGTGTCTTTAATATTGCTTTTTGGAGGAGCAGAAGGAGACCGTTTTAGTGGTCAAGATACAGATGGTGATGGTACAGCAGATTTACCTCGTTTAACATCAGATGGTGTTAGTTTAACAGCAACAGTTTCTACAGATTTCCCTTTTTTAGGAACTCCAGAAAACTAATTTACAATAGCCATAAAGGGAGGTTTAACCTCCCTTTTCTCAACTTATATTTAACTCTACAAAATTTAATAAAATGAAAAATATAGCCTTATTTACCCTCTTAATTACGCTTGCTTCTTGTAATTTAGAAGGTAATTCAGCAATTACAAATGCCAAAGATTATAACGCTTTTTTAAAGGTTGATGCAGAAAAAACAACTTCAAGAAAATATGAGTTATGGAACTCAAAAATAAAGCCAGACAGTATGCAAATTGCCAGTTTTGGTATGGTTGCACAAGAGTACAACAGGTACTTTAAAAACACGGGTAAAATAGAATATCTTAAAAAGGCAGAACAATGTTTAGCAAGAGCCGTAGATGTTGCAGCAGTTAATAAAGCAGATTTTTACA
>NZ_JBDVAA010000151.1:0-2360 GCF_039943695.1 Cellulophaga sp.
TATTTGATAATCTGTTGGATTAAATCCGTGAGCACCTTCATCTTTAAAAATATCTAGGTAGGATCCTTGTTGTGAATGCGCATTTTTAGCTAACTGCATATTTTTATAAAGCACAGCTCCACAATCATACGGAGAAAACATCCATTTGTGCGGATCTATAGTTATACTATCTGCTTGCTCTATACCATTAAACAAGTGCCTAACAGAATCTGCAACCAAGGCTCCACCACCATAAGCTGCATCTACGTGAAACCATAAATTTTCTTGCTTACAGACTGTTGCTATACCACTTAAATCATCTATAATACCAGCATTTGTTGTACCACCTGTTGCTACTACTGCAAAAAGTCTGTTACGCTCTTCCGTAGATAAATTTGCAATTGTTTCTTCTAATTCTGATTGATGCAAACTTTCTTCTGAATCTACCAAAAGTATATCTACATCTATAACTTTGGCCATTGCCTTTACAGATGAGTGCGCGCCAATTGATGCTATTATTAAACCTTTTTTACCTCTGTTTTCTTCTTTTTCTCTAAAATGTTCTCTTGCTGTAACTAATGCAGATAAATTTGCTGCCGTACCACCACTTGTAAAAACACCAAAAGCACCTTCTGGCAAACCAGTTAAAGAAACAATCCATTTCATTGCTTCATTTTCACAAAAAATACCACCTGCGCCTTCCATCCAATAAGCTCCGTGTATACTAGATGCAGAAGTAACCAAATCAAACATTATAGATGCTCTTGTTGGTGATGCAGGTACAAATGCTAAATGTCTAGGATGGTCTATTTGTACATTTGCATTTGCCAAATGTTTTTTCCATAAATTAAATGCATTTTCGCCACCAATTCCTGTACTAGTAATGGTTTCGCCAACCATTTTTTTTAACTCATCAGCATTAACTGGTTTTCCTATTTCTCTTTCGGTTGCAGATATTCTGTCAATGGCATATTTCATTACATCCATTGTCATTTCTACCAAACCTAAATCTATCTTATGCATTTATTTTATAATTCTAATATTAAAAAGTTACCATCTAATGGCTTTAATTGTGCTACTAGTTGTGTTATTAAATTAGGCCCAAACTCCAAATAAGGCTCAGAGAAATTATGACTTCTTTCTTGTAAGGATTTATTTGGAAATAATTGGTTTTGAATATCTGTTAAGCGAATAACGTGGTCTTTTAACTTTCGCTTTTGTGCTTGCATTAATCTGTCTTCTAATGCTTGTAATCCTTTTTTTTGTTTTATTTCTTGAGCTTTTACTGCTCCTAAAAAAGTTTTATCTGTTTGTTCTGCTAATGTATACAAATTTTTAAATTGCTCTTCTAAATGCTTTTTTTGAGGAGCAAAATCTATATCTACATTAGATATTTCTCTTATTTTTTTATTGACTAAACTATTTTGCTTTAAAAATAAGTCTTCAATACTTACATTTAATTTTTCTAGTTTTTCTGATTGCTTCTTTGTTATTAATAAAGCAGAATTACGAAGCAATAACATAGGAAAAGTAACATTCTGACTCTCAAAATATGTTTTCAACTCTAACCAATAAGCTAATTCTCCACCGCCACCTATGTAACAAAGGTTTGGCAATATAATTTCTTGAAACAATGGCCTACCAACAACATTAGGAGAAAAACGCTCAGGAAACTCATTTAGCTCTTTTAAAATAGTCTCTTCAGTAAAAGTTGTTTCTGTATTATTAATAAGATACAAATCATCTTTTTTAATAATTCTTTCTCTTACACCATCAACCAAATAAAAATAATTAATTTCTCTTGGATTTACTTGTATTTTGTAACTCTCAGAAACTGCACTAAGCTTTGTAATTGTTTCTTCAACTTTAGAAAATCCTGTATGGTTTAATAGATCTTCTTTAACATACGGAATTTGTAATTTCTTTAACTCCTTATCATCTCCATCTACAATAACCAAACCGTAGCTACTAAAAAGCTCATTAGCTAAATATCTTGTAGCCTCTGTTAAGTTAGAGTGCTCTAAATAGGCTTTGGTGAATAAAGATTTTAATTCTTCCGCTGTTTTACCTCCTCCAATATCACTAGAAAAAGCATTAAAAACTTGGTCTAAACCATCTGTTTTTAACCTACCTACTCCGCCAGATGCATTTTTATTCCATTGTAACTTTTTCCCTTTAAAATTAAAATAGTTAATCTCATCAAAATCATGATCCTCGGTAGCCATCCAATAAATAGGAACAAAATTTTTCTCTGGATACGTCCTTTTTAACTCTTCGGTTAAATTAATGGTAGATATAATTTTATATAAAAAATATAAAGGCCCAGTAAATAAATTTAGCTGATGACCAGTTACTACCGTAAACGTATTTTGCTCTTGTAA
>NZ_JBDVAA010000152.1:0-1484 GCF_039943695.1 Cellulophaga sp.
GCCTCTTCTGCATTTTCAATAATTAACTCCTCCCCAAAAACATTTATATGGTGCTTGGTACGACCTGTAATTTTTATTCTGTACGGACTAACTGATGTAAACCTTACTGTATCACCTATTTTATAACGCCACAAACCTGCATTAGTAGTAATTATAATAGCATAGTTTTTATGTAATTCCACATCCCAAAGTGCTATTACTTTTTGATCTTCAGCCCCATATGCATCCATCGGAATAAATTCATAAAAAATACCATAATCTAACATCAACAATAAATCATCTGCATTGTTCCTATCCTGTATAGCAAAGAACCCTTCAGATGCATTATAAATTTCATAATAGTTAAACTGTTTACGCGGCAATAAGGCTTTGTATTGATCTTTATAAGGGCTAAAACTTACACCTCCGTGAAAATAAACCTCAAGATTTTCCCAAACCTCAAACAAATGACTTCTACCTGTTTGCTCTAACATATTGTTAAGCAACACCAACATCCAAGATGGCACACCCGCTAAACTTGTAACATTTTCTAGTTTACTTTCGTTAATAATTGCATCTAACTTCGTTTCCCATTCGCTCATTAAAGACACTTTATTACTTGGCGTACTACTCATTTCTGCCCAAAAAGGCATATTATCAATTAGTATAGCAGATAAATCTCCAAAAAAGCTCCCATTATCCTCGTATAAATCTTTACTACCACCTAAACGCAAACTCTTGCCTGTAAACAATTGTGAGTTTTCGTTATTATTAAGGTACAAGCACAATAAATCTTTACCAGATTTAAAATGACAATCTTCTAAAGCCTCAGAACTAACTGGTATAAACTTACTTTTAGCATTAGTTGTTCCGCTACTTTTAGCAAACCACTTTATACTTGTAGGCCAAAAAATGTTTTGTTCCCCCCTTCTAGTTCGCTCTACAAAAGGCTCTACTTCCTCATAAGAAACAATTGGCACACGAGCAGCAAATTCTTTGTAATTTGTGATAGACGCAAAGTCGTACTGCCTACCAACCTCAGTATCTTTAGCAATACTAAGCAACTTAAACATTACTTCTTCCTGAACCTCAGCTGGGTATTTTAAAAAAAGTTCTATTTGGTGATACCGCTTTTTTAGCAACCAAGAAGCAATAGAATTAACAAAAGGTATTGACATTTTTAGGTATCTTTATCCTGAAAATTTTCAGTAGTTATTTTGATAAAAATAGCCCATACAACTTTAATATTCAAATACATTTTATGCAGTACCAAGGTGTTTTACAAAAAATGCAAACCGAGAACGGAAACCCTATACAATATTATTTAGTTTTTGAGAATGATTTTTTAAATGTTAATCAGATTTTAAACAAATCTGTAGAAATTTCATTTATAAAACACCAATGCCTTAATTGCAAGTTAGACAAGCCCATATACAGACAAGGTTTTTGCAAATCGTGTTTTTTTGAGATTCCAACCGCAGGAGATTGGATTATGAGACCAGAGT
>NZ_JBDVAA010000153.1:0-3010 GCF_039943695.1 Cellulophaga sp.
GGTAAAAAAAATAGAGTATCTTTGCGCGCGCATTTAGGAAGGTAAATGCATTTAAAAATCAGTTATGTCAACAACAAAGAACATTGCAATTATTGCCCACGTAGATCACGGGAAAACGACCTTGGTAGATAAAATTATGTACCACTGTCAGTTATTTAGAGAAAACCAAAATACAGGTGATCTTATATTAGATAACAACGATTTAGAACGCGAACGCGGAATAACAATCGTATCTAAAAACGTTTCTGTAGTCTATAAAGACACAAAAATTAACATTATAGATACTCCTGGTCACGCCGATTTTGGTGGAGAGGTAGAGCGAGTATTAAATATGGCAGATGGAGTTTTACTTTTAGTAGATGCTTTTGAAGGACCTATGCCACAAACTCGTTTTGTATTGCAAAAAGCAATTGACCTTGGTTTAAAACCTTGTGTTGTTGTTAATAAGGTTGATAAAGAAAACTGTACGCCAGAAGAAGTACACGAAAAAGTTTTTGACTTAATGTTTGAGTTAGGAGCAGAGGAGTGGCAGTTAGATTTTCCAACAGTATACGGTTCAGCTAAAAATAACTGGATGAGTGACGACTGGAAAAACGAAACAGAAAACATAGAGCCATTATTAGATATGGTTATAGAGCATATTCCAACTTTTGAACCAAAAGAAGGAAATACTCAAATGCTTATTACTTCTTTAGATTATTCTTCATTTACAGGTAGAATTGCTATTGGAAGATTACAACGTGGTGGCTTAAAAGAAGGTCAGCAAATTTCTTTAGTAAAAAGAGATGGTACTATTACTAAATCTAAAATTAAAGAACTTTATACTTTTGAAGGTCTTGGAAGATTAAGAGTAGAGGAAGTTAATACAGGAGACATTTGTGCTATTGTAGGTTTAGAAGGATTTGAAATTGGTGATACTGTTGCCGATATTGAAAACCCTGAAAAATTAGAGAGTATTGCTATTGATGAGCCAACAATGAGTATGTTGTTTACAATTAACGATTCTCCTTTCTTTGGTAAAGATGGTAAGTTTGTTACTTCTCGTCATATTAAAGACCGTTTAGAGCGCGAGCTAGAAAAAAACTTAGCATTACGTGTAAACGAAACTGATAGTGCTGATAAATTTTTAGTATTTGGACGTGGTGTATTACACTTGTCTGTACTTATAGAAACAATGCGTAGAGAAGGTTATGAGCTACAAATTGGACAGCCACAAGTTATTATTAAAGAAATTGATGGTGTTAAATGTGAACCTGTAGAAAGTTTAACTATAGATTTACCAGAGGCTGTATCTGGTAAGGCTGTAGAAATGGTTTCTATGCGTAAAGGTGAAATGACTAGTATGGAAGCAAAAGGAGAGCGTATGGTATGCGAGTTCTTAATTCCTTCTCGTGGTATTATTGGTCTTAGAAACCAATTATTAACTGCTACTGCTGGTGAGGCTATTATGGCACACCGTTTCTTAGAGTACCAACCAATGCGTGGAGATATTCCTCAACGTCAAAATGGTTCTCTAGTTTCTATGGAAACAGGAAAAGCAATTCCTTATTCTATAGATAAATTACAAGACAGAGGTAAGTTCTTTGTAGATCCAGGTGAAGATATTTACGAGGGTCAAGTAATTGGAGAAAACTCTAGAGGTGATGATATGACAGTTAACATTACTAAAACTAAAAAGTTATCTAATGTGCGTTCTTCAGGAGCAGATGATAAAGCTAAAATTGTACCAGCTATTAAATTCTCTTTAGAAGAAGCTTTAGAATATATACAAAAAGATGAGTACGTAGAGGTAACTCCTGCGCACTTAAGATTACGTAAAATTTACTTAACAGAAAATGAGCGTAAGCGTAATAAAATAGCTTAATTAATTAAGTTTATACTACAAAAATCCCAAGGCGTAAGTCTTGGGATTTTTTTTATTTAATTTTGAAATGTTCTGTAAGTTAAAACGACTACTAGATATTAACACATAAATATAGATGAGAATGAAAATAATAGTAAAACTTGTAAGTTTATTTGCAATAGTAAGTTTTGTTGCCTGTAAGGAAACAGATAAAAAACAAGCCGATAAAAATACAGTAGAACAAACAAAAGAGTTAGGGTATCAAATCCCAAATTCTTGGATAGAAAAAAGAGTTACTGCTGCCAATAAAAGGCTAAATGCTACAGAGGCGGGTAAAGTTTTATGGAGTGCAATTGAGGCACACGGCGGATTAAAAAAATGGTATTCTAATGGATATTTATCTTTTAGGTTTAATTACCAACCATTAAACGGTAAAGGCATAAGAGATTCTTACCAAACAATAGATACTTGGAACAATAAAGCAAGACACAATAGTATAACAGACAAAAACGATATTTTTGGTTGGGACGGTAAAGAGTCTTGGATTAAAGCAAAAGACAGTACCTCTTTTAAGTATGATACTAAGTTTTGGGCGCTAACTCCAATATACTTTTCTGGTCAGCCATTTGTTTTTGATGGTAAAGGTGTAAACCTAGAGTTGTTGCCACAAGTAACTTTTAAAGGGAAAACAGAAAATGTAGTTAAAGTTACTTATGACGGTGGCGTTGGTTCTGCTCCAGATGATTATTATATTATGTATATAAACGCAGAAACTAATTTATTAGATGCTTTTAAATATATTGTTT
The DNA here is from genome assembly GCF_039943695.1 of Cellulophaga sp. Lineage (NCBI taxonomy): Bacteria > Pseudomonadati > Bacteroidota > Flavobacteriia > Flavobacteriales > Flavobacteriaceae > Cellulophaga > Cellulophaga sp. The sequence goes on from NZ_JBDVAA010000153.1 coordinate 2,650, forward strand.
CTTATCCAGAGTATTTTCCTAATGGAGGACACGCTCCTGAAAAAATTACAGTAACGCAAGGAACAACAACTGTAAATGGTATTGTGTTTGCTAAAGGATTTAAAACCTACTGGTCTGATGAAGAAAAGGAAAACGGATTAGCGGAATATATTACTAAAATAGATGTTACTGATATTAGTTTTTCTGATGAAGTAGAAGAAAATTATTTTTCTAAACCAGAAGGAGCAAAAATTTTAAAATAGTATATAAATTGAAGTTATAATACTAGAAAAAGCCTTCATCTATAATAAGATGAAGGCTTTTTTTATTTTTTTAATGTGGCAGATGCTGCGCCTATAATTCCGGCGTGGTTTTCTAACAC
>NZ_JBDVAA010000154.1:0-18980 GCF_039943695.1 Cellulophaga sp.
CTTATAGTACTATTTGGCTACCAAAGTACTATTGCCAACACGTTACCAATTGGCTACAACAAAACTTTAGCAATATAAATTTTTACTCCATTAATGCTTTCTGTAAAACGGAGGAACAATTAAGAATTTTAGATTTTGCTACGGAAAATGATATTGTTATTTTAAATAATTTTTGGGGTGTTTTTGAATATCAATTACCTACTACTAAAAAAAAACCTGTTATAATTGAAGATCATTCTCATGGATGGCTTAGTACTGGTTGTTTACAAAGTAAAGCCGATTATTGTTTTGCTTCATTAAGAAAAACTTTACCAATACCTTTGGGAGGTATTTTATGGAAACCTAATGGACAAAAAATTAATATAAATGGTCTTTTGCTTAAACAAGACCAAAATTTTTATGAAAATTGGAACACCATAGAAAAAGCTATGTTATTAAAAGCTGACTATTTAAAAAACAACATAACAAATAACAAAGACGTTTACTTAAACTTAATAGCAAAGTCTGAAAATTACTTGCATAAACAATACGATGTAATACAACTTAAAGAGGAACACAAACAGTATATTAAAACTTTTTTGAATAAAAATTACACAAAAACAAAAACATTAAATTTAGAAACTATATACACTGCTATTAAACCCAGTGATAATTTTAAAGTATTACGCTACAATAATCTTGTTACATTTGGTCTGCAATTAGCTTTTAAAGAGCGTACGCTCTTTAATTCATTAAAACTATACTTAATATCTAATAATATATACCCGTCTGAATTATGGCCTGGTAATGAAACTAACATCGTAAACTATAATTTTATGCTAAACATACACATAGATTTTAGATATACTAAAAATGAAGCTGAGTATATAGTAGAGACTTTAAATAAATGGACTAAAACTAATAATTAATTTTATGTATTTAAATTATATAAAAAGGATAGAAGATTTAATAATAGCAATAATTGCTTTTTTATTACTTTTTCCAATTTTTGTAATTGTAGCATTTACCCTATTGATTTTAAATAATGGTAAATGTTTCTTCTTTCAAGAAAGACCTGGTAAAAATGGCAAAGTTTTTAAAATGATAAAATTTAAGTCTATGAATGATAAGAAAGATAAAAACGGTGAATTTTTACCTTTTCATTTAAGAGTTACTAAGTTTGGACATTTTATAAGAGATTATTCTTTAGATGAGATACCACAATTATTAAATGTGATTAGCGGAGAAATGAGCATTGTAGGCCCTAGACCATTACTAGTACAATACTTACCATTATATAGTGATTTTCAGCAACAGAGACATAATGTAAAGCCCGGAATTACAGGTTGGGCGCAGGTTAATGGTAGAAACGCCCTAAGTTGGAATAAAAAATTTAAACTAGATGTTTGGTACACTCAAAATGTGTCTTTTAAGACTGATGTTTTAATTTTATTTAAAACATTAAAGAAAGTACTAATTAGAGAAGGAGTTAATAATAGTGAAAATTTAAATATGACCACTTTTGATGGTACAAATTAAAACACTAAAAACGTACTACAAATGACTACAACTTATACTTTAGAGTGTTATTCTTTGACTAATACTGAAGATGTTAAAAGATATCAAGAATTTTTATACCACTTTAATGGCTTTGATGTTTTTTACAAAGTAGAATTAATAAATACAGGTATTGAAAGCAACCAAGAAAAAAAGTATTTTGTATTAAAAGATAAAGATCAAGTTATTGTTTTAATGCCTTTTATACAGCGCAGTATAACTATAAATAACAATATGACTCCTTATTTTGATGTTGTTTCTCCTTATGGTTATAGTGGCCCTTTGTTTACTCAAAAAATAAATACAGATTTATTACAAAATTTCTGGGTTTTAGCAGACAAATGGTACCGTAAAAACAACGTTGTTGCAGAATTTATAAGGTTTAATTTAGATGGGAACCATATAAATTACAGTGGTCATTTATTACCTACATTGTCTAATGTAAAAGGATTGATATTAAAGGACAAAGAACAACAGTGGACCAGTTTTATACCAAAAGTAAGAAACAATTACAGAAAAGGAGAAAACAACCAACTAACTGCTAAAATATATAAAGGAAACATAACCCTTGATATTATAAATACCTTCCACACTATTTATATTGGTACTATGGATCGTAATAATGCAGATGACTCCTATTATTTTTCTTTAGAATACTTCAATGAATTTATTTTAAAAAACCCAACAAACTGTGCTTTAGTTCTTATTTATAAAGAAAACATAGCTATATCTACAGAATTAATATTACTAAATAAAAATAGTATGTATTCATTTTTAGGTGGTACTATAGCAGATTATTTTAGTTTGAGACCTAATGATTTTTTAAAGATTGAAGCTATGAATTGGGGCAGAGAAAATAATTATGAATATTATATTTTAGGTGGTGGAAGATATGATTTTGATGGATTATATAAATACAAGAAAACATTTTTTCCAAAAGAAAAAGATGCTATTTACTATACTGGCAGAAAAATAATTAATAATAAAGCTTATTTAGAACTTTGTGAAAAACTATCCCCAGTATTAAAAGAATCTAATACAAAAGATTACTTAAAAATATCAGAAGGGTTCTTCCCGGCGTACAGACAATAAAAAAAGCCCGTATGGGCTTTTTTTATTAATAAATTAAAAGTATTACAAATTAATTTATTTCATATTACTTTTAATATAGCTTGCAACCTGCGATGCTGCTCTTTCATGTCCGTAACATGTCCAATGATGATCATACTCAAAAGACCAGTTTTTATCTCCTTCATCATTTAATAATAAAATATTAAAATCTAAACTTTTTAATAAGTCAACAACACTTCTTTCTGTATGTGGTTTTAAAACCAACAATGTATTAGTAGTGTCATAATTAGATTTAATATATTCTAAAAGTGCCTTATATTCATCTATATATCTGTCTTCTTTAAGTTTTTCTTCTTCATTTGTATTTATAGGTGTCTTTTTAGCTAAGGAACCAGAGAATCTTCGGTATAAATAAAATGGAAACTTTAAATTATAAATAATTTTTTTTAATCCTGGAGATCTCATTACTCCATAGACTATTTTATTTTCTTTTAGATTTAATTGTGTAACATCACCTACTCTACCTATGTCAGTTAAACTTTGTTTTAAATCTGATTCATCTAAATAAATAATTTGCAATTCTGGTTTTTTAACATAAAATTGTTTAGAAATTTCAAAAGCCTCAATTAAAGTAACTCCAGATCTTGCTGCTTCAGTAAAATTATATGATGGCACCTTTTCTTTTAAATAAGACATTTGATGGCATTCATCAGGGTTCATAAAGTTCTCTATAAATGAATCACCAATTATTGTAATTAAATTATCTTCACTCTTTGGCAGCGGTCCTACCCATCCATTTTTATTTACTTGCCATGTGTGCTCTCCTCCTTTGTAATATCCATCTTGATTGGGAATATAACGCTGTATTCCATATTCATCAATTTTTCTATTAGGCACCTCTGTTGTTAGTACAAATATTCTAGCTATTATTTCTCCTGCAATTAGACCTACTGCTAAAAAAACGATTATGGTAAATAGAAATTTTTTCATCTTTTAAAATTGAAAGTAAATAAATTCTTGCTCTTCTCCCGTGTAAACAAACATCAAAACAATAATACCTATATAAAATGCCCACCTAACAACTCTATGCTGTTTTATAATGTTTTCTAATGCAAATTGTGTTGCTCTTCCAAACCATTCTATCATCATAAAAAACAAAACTAAAACCAAAACCTCTTTTGGGAAAATCTCTGGAAAAGAAAACAAATTAACATTAAAAATACCTCCTAAATAACTAAATGCATGAGTTAAATTATCTGCTCTAAAAAAGACCCAAGCCAAAACTGTAATTAAAAATGTAATAAACATTTGTGATAATTCTTTTGCATTAGCAAACATTTTACCTTCAGCCACAACATTAGTATTAACCCTGTTGCGCTTTAAAAGCATTAATGGTAAAAAGTATAATGCATTTAAAAAACCCCAAGCTACAAATGTCCAGTTTGCTCCATGCCAAAAACCACTAACTAAAAATATAATAAAGGTATTTCTTATCTTCATATTTATTCCCCCTTTACTTCCTCCTAAAGGAATGTATAAGTAATCTCTAAACCAAGTAGATAAAGAAATGTGCCAGCGTCTCCAAAACTCAGCTATATCCCTGGAAAAATAAGGAAAAGCAAAATTCTGTTTCAGCTCAAAACCAAATAACCTAGATGTTCCAATAGCTATATCTGAGTAACCACTAAAATCTCCATAAATTTGAAATGTAAAAAATAAAGCTCCTAATAGTAATGTACTACCAGAATAATCATCTGAGTTATTAAAGATAATGTTTGCATATTTAGCACAATTATCAGCAATTACAATTTTCTTAAATAAACCCCATAGTATCTGTCTCATTCCATTTACGGCATTGTCGTAAGTAAAATTCCTTTTAACATAAAACTGAGGCAATAAATTAGTAGCTCTCTCTATAGGGCCAGCTACTAATTGAGGAAAAAAGCTCACAAAAGCAGCAAAAGCAATAAACTTTTTAGTAGGTTCTAAATTTCGTTTATATACATCTATAGTATAACTTAAAGTTTGAAAAGTGTAAAAACTTATACCTACTGGTAAAATAATGTTTAGAGTACCTATTTCTATTTCTTGTCCAAAAAACGTAAATGCATCTACAAAGCTCTCTACAAAAAAATTGTAATATTTAAAAAAGCCTAAAAAGCCTAGATTAACTACAATACTTAACCATAAATATAATTTACGTTTACCTTCTTTTTGTTCTTTACCTAATAAAACACCTAAAGTATAATCTACTAATGTGCTAAAAGCTATTAGAGATAAAAAACGCCAATCCCACCAACCATAAAACACATAACTTGCAACTAAAAGTAAAAAGTTTTGTAATCGTAAATTTTTATTTAAAACAAACCAATAAAGTAAAAACACTATTGGTAAAAAAACAACAAAGTCTATTGAATTGAAAAGCATTTAAATAATGGTTTGTTAGGTTATATTTTATCTATTATAATTTCTATTCTACGATTAATACTATGCTCTTGCTCCGTACAATAAACATCATCTTCACAGTTATTTAGCAATACTTCTTCTCCATAAGCTTTAGCTGTTACTTTTTCTGCTACAACCCCCTTAGAAATTATATAATCTAAAGAACGCTGCATTCTCCTTTGTGACAACCACAGATTGTATTTATCTGTACCTCTAGAATCTGTATAAGCACCCAGTTTTACTGTAACTGTAGGGTTTTCTTTTAATAACTCTGCAATAGAGTTTAATGTTTTTTTAGTTTTACGATCTAAGTAAGAACTGTTTAAAGCAAAGTTTATACTACCAAAACTATTAATTTTTGCTTGTAAATCTTCTCTTCTTTGCTTTTGTGCAGCTGCCTTTTCTTTTTCTGCTTCTACTAAACGTAATGCTTCTTGTTCCTTTTTAAGTTGCTCTGCAAGCAATCTAGCCTCTTCTTCTTGCTTTTTAGCAATTGCTGTAGAATCTGCAACGCGTTGCTGCTCTTTTAAAACTTCTTCAATCTGAGCTTGTTTCTCTAACCCTTTTTTAGATAACCCTTTTTCTACTTTAAACTGATACACAACACCTACTGCATGTTGCAAATGGTTTGTTACCCCATCTCCTTTATTCATTGCCCATTTACCTGAAGAGTTGAAATCTAAACCAATGCGTTCTGTAATCCAGGTTCTAAAACCTACAACTCCATTATAGGTTCCTCTTCCTTTATTATTGGCATCTGTATACCCTAAACCAACGCCTAGATAAGGATCAAACCAAGCGGTTTCTCCTATAATTTTGTTTAAATCGTAACTTACTCTTGTATCAACAGCATAATAATCTGTTTCCTCTAAGTTTACAGAACCATCTACAGTTTTACCAACCTTATACTTATTATAACTACCAATAGCTTCTACGCCTATTCCACTCTCAAAATATTTTCCAATGCTAATTCTAGACGGAAAAGCTACTGCATTCCATTGCTTATCCACATCTAATAATTCATCAAAAACATCTCCAGAATCATCAACAAAGTTATAGCCTAGACCAAAGATCCAAGAACTCTTAACAATGCTATCTTTTGCCGTAAGTTGTAAATCTTGAGCCCATACTGACCCAATTGAGTGAAGTAAAATAACTAATACACCAATCTTAATCTTTTTCATAATCTAATTTTCCCAAATAAGATTACAAAGTTATTCTGTTACAAAACTCTTAACAATAAAATCTTGTAAACAGTAGCTTTCATCGATGTAGAACAGCTTTTAACAAAACTTATTGATGCAAATTTTTGTAGTACTTTTTAAAGGCTTCTTCATAGACATTTTCATACATTGGAAGAATGTTTACAATATCAAATTTATGCGCCTCTTTTTCTGCATTATCCTTAAACGTATTTAAGGTATCATCATCCTTTAAAATCTTTAAAGCATTTAGTGCCATACTATCTACATCGCCAACATTACTCATATAACCAGTAACACCATCTACATTAACTTCTGGTATACCACCAGTGTTACTAGATATAACAGGCACTCTATGCATCATTGCTTCTAGAGCTGCTAAACCAAAACTTTCTGTTTCTGAAGGTAATATAAATAAATCTGTAAAGCATAAAATACGATCTACCTCATTGCTATTTCCTAAGAAAACAACTCTATCTTTTATGCCTAGATCTTCGGCTAATTGTTCTGCTTTTTCTTTTTCAGGTCCTTCACCAACCATAATTAACTTGGCAGCTGTTTTATCTACTATTTGCTTAAATATTTGTATTACATCTGGTATTCTTTTAACTTTTCTAAAGTTACTAATGTGTGTTATAATTCGCTCATCATCATTTGCCATTAAAGAACGTTGACAATCTGTATAGTCTGCATTATAATTACTCTTATCTATAAAGTTGGGTATTACATTTATCTCTTTTTTAATATGAAAAAGATCTAACGTACTCTGTTTTAAATTTTCTGAAACAGAGGTAACAACCTCAGATTTATTAATGCTAAATGTTACGGCTGGCTTATAAAACGGATGCTTACCCACCAATGTAATGTCTGTACCGTGTAAGGTAGTGACCATAGGTATATAAATACCTTCTTCCTCTAGCATTTTTTTAGCCATATACCCTGCATATGCGTGTGGAATAGCATAATGCACATGTAATAATTCTATACCAAAAAACTTAACTGTATCTACCAATTTACTAGACAAAGCAAGCTCATAAGGTTGGTACTGAAACAAAGGATATTCTGGCACATTTACTTCATGAAAATGTATGCGTTCGTTTAATAATTCTAACCTTACCGGTTGCCTATAGGTAACAAAATGTATCTCATGTCCTCTATTTGCAAGAGCAATTCCTAACTCTGTGGCAACAACACCACTTCCTCCAAAGGTTGGGTAACAAACTATAGCTATTTTCATTCTCGCAAAATTAATATTTTAATTCAGTATAGAGTCGTAAATGACTTGCTGAATTCTGGTTCTTAACCCAGATTTAACTAAAAGGTTGTTATTTTGAGTAGGATAAGTTCTGTTAGATAGAAAAACATATACAATTTCCTCTTCTGGATCTGCCCAAGTATAGGTTCCTGTAAATCCACTATGTCCAAAACTTTTTCTAGAAACGCAACCACAAGTAGAGCCAGATCCTTTTATTTGTGGCTTATCAAAACCTACTCCTCTACGCACATCTTCGTCACAAAAATAACAGGTATTAAATTTTTTAATGGTTCGTTCTTTAAAGTAACGTTTACCTCCATAGTAACCACCTTGTAAATACATCTGCATAATTTTAGCAACATCATTAGCATTGCTAAATAAACCTGCATGACCACCTACTCCACCCTGCATAGCTGCTCCCATATCATGCACATAACCTTGTACGGTTGCATAACGGTAGTAATTATCTTTTTCTGAAGGAACTATCATATCCTTAGAAAATTTATTAAGTGGATTATAAGCCGTACGATTTGCTCCTATAGATTGATACAAGAAACCATCTACCAATTTATCTAAATCATCTTTATAAGTATCTTCTATATACTTTTTAAATACATAATAGCCAACATCACTATACCTGTATCTATTAGATTTTAAATCTTGCCTACCTATTCTATTATACATAGAATCTTTGTAAGCTTTTGTTAAATACAAATGATCAAAAACTTTGTAAGGATAATCATCAGATTTTTCACTACTATAAAATTCTCTAGAGGGTTTTCTATTTTTATCCAAGGTACTCACATAAAAAGCTATCCAAGCAGGTAATCTACCGTAATGAGACAATGCCTTTAGTACCGTAACATCTTTTAATTCTGTATCTGCATACTCCGGAATTAAATCTTTAAATGTATTGTTTAATGCTATTTTATTCTCCTCTTCCATTTTCATAACCATAGGAAGTGTTCCTAAGATTTTGGTCACAGAAGCAAGATCATAAATATAATTATTGGTTATTTTATCAGAAGACTCATACGTAGGCTTACCAAAACTTTTATTATAAATTATTTTTCCTTTACGAGCCACTAAAACTTGTGCTCCCGGAAACATTAAAGAATCTATACCAGCACGCACCATTGTATCTATTTTTTGCAAGCCATAAGTACTTAAACCTACTCTTTCAGGATAATCATACCCTAATCTTTTTAAAGATTCAAATTTAACACCCGTACCTACAGGATACTCAACACTAATAGATACTGGCAACTTACCTTTAGCTCCTATTGCTCCAAATAACATTTGTGCTGTTTTTTGCTGTGCTAAAATACTATTCTGATACCCTACTACAACAGCATCTAAGCTAGACAAGTTTTTATTTAAAAGCGTGTACGGTTTTGCAAAGTTTACCAAAATAGAGTTTGATGTTCTTAATGCCGAAACAGCCTTTACAATTTCTGCATCTTTGGCTGAAAATTGATACGATTTCCAAGGGCTACCATTACTTTTATGATGACCTATAATAACAATGTTATACTGTTTTAATTTTTGAAGCAGAATTTGAATGTTATCTTCTTTTACCTCTGTTACAGTAGTATAATTTTTAAGTTCTTGTAAAAAACTCTTTCCAGAGGCATCGCCAAGGTTCAAGTATGCTATTTTTTTATTCTCTAACTTTACAATTGGCAATAAATCTAGCTTATTTTTTACAACAGTAATAGCTTCTTCTATAGCCTCTTCATACACTAAATCATTCTCTAATGTATTTAAATCTTCATACAAGTTTTTAAGATCTACTAATTTATGTTGATGTAAACCTACTTTATATTTTGCTTTTAAAATCTTTTTTACAGAACGCGCTAATCGTTCTTCTGTAATAACACCGTAATTATATGCCTCAATAATTTTATGTTTTCCTTTTGCTACATCTAAAGGCATTAATAAAATATCATTACCAGATAAAAAAGCAGATAAATCTGCGTCTCCAGGGTCTGTATGGTCTGCAACACCCTTCATATTTAAAGCATCAGTAAAAACCAAACCTTTAAACTGTAATTCTTTCTGTAATAAGTTTGTTACTATTTTTTCTGATAGAGATGAAGGGTAATTAGGTTTATCATCCAAACTAGGAATATTTAAGTGCGCTACCATTACGCTACTTAATTTTCCGTGATTAATTAGTTTTTTAAAAGGATAAAGTTCTATACTGTCTAACCTTTCTCTACTAAAATTTATCACAGGTAATGTTTTATGAGAATCTGTTGAAGTATCTCCGTGTCCAGGAAAATGTTTACCACTAGATAATATTCCTGCTTTTTCAAATCCGTTTACAAAAGCTATTCCTTTTTTTGCAACATTTCTTTTATCTTCTCCAAAAGATCTGTTACCTATAATAGGATTTAATGGGTTGGTATTAATATCTATATCTGGAGCAAAGTTAATATGAACCCCCAAACGTTTAGAGTGCTTACCAATTTGCTTAGCAACTTTTTCTACAACAGCATTATTTCTAATAGCTCCTAAAGTCATATTCCACGGAAAAGCATAAGTAGAATCTAAACGCATTGCCAATCCCCATTCTGCATCCATACCTACTAAGAGTGGTAATTTTGCTGCTTTTTGGTAGCTGTTTGTTAATTTTGCTTGACGCACAGGTCCGCCTTTAGAAAAAATAACACCACCAATATGCTCTTTAGCAACTAACTCTTTTATTTTATCTGTACTTGTTTTATTTTGATTAGATGCTACACTTACCATAAACAACTGCCCTACTTTTTCATCTAAAGTCATTGCATTGTACTGCGCATCTACCCATTTTTTTTGCAAAAGAGAATCCTTTGTGATTAAAGGGTCTACTGTTACAACTAACGAGTCTAATTCTTGACCATTAACAACTAATAAACTAAAAAAAAATAAAGAAATTGATACAAATAACCGCATAAACTGATATAAAACAGGTTTATTTTTAAGTAAATCTGTAGGTTAAGAACTCTGTATATAAACAAAGAAGTGTAAAAAGGATTGGGGAAACTTTTTATACTACCATAAATCTACTGTGCCAGCTCTCTTCTGCAGGAACTTCCCAGTGATTTAAATACTCATGCTTATTAGCAACAAGATTGTTAAATACAATAGTATTTTTAGAAACCGATTTATTTTTGGCCATCTTTTTAAAATCTACCAATGTCTTGTATGCTACAAACTCTCCTTGCTTGTAAGATACATTCATCTTATCTAACAAATCTATATTATATTTCTGCTCTAAACCTTGTATAAAACGTACTGAAGCATCTATAGAACAACCTGTTGCAGATGCATTAGTTTGGTCTAAAGCTAAAATGATAAAACGTTTGTATTTTATCTCGTAACCAGCGGTAAGGTTACTTCCGTGAGCTGTCCAATCTACTATAAAAGCATCTAAACCTTCTTTTATCTCTGCTAACTCTTCTGGAGTTAAAGACCTATTGGCCTGGTATATCCAAATACGAGATGTATCTGGTAAATCTTTAAAATCTACTAGCATAATTAATTTTATTAAAAGTAAATAGACGTTAATTACTTAAAAAACTTCCAATCTACCTAAAAGATTATTTTACAAATCTTCTGCATTAGCAATAAGTTCTGCTATATCCAAAACTTCTACTTCTCCTTCTTTTTCTTTACTCTTAACACCGTCTGTCATCATTGTATTACAAAAAGGACAACCTGCAGCAATAATCTCTGGTTTTGTACCTAAAGCTTGTTCTGTACGCTCTACATTAACATCTTTGTTACCATTTTCTGGTTCCTTAAACATTTGCGCACCACCAGCTCCACAACACAATCCTTTTTTCTTGCAGTTTTTCATTTCTACAAGTTCTGCATCTAACTTACGTATTAAGTCTCTTGGTGCTTCATAAACACCATTTGCTCTACCTAAATAACAAGGATCATGAAAAGTAATACGTTTTCCTTTGTATTGTCCGCCTTCCATAGTAATTCTACCTTCAGACAATAAATCTTTTAAAAACTGAGTATGGTGTACAACCTCGTAATTACCGCCTAATCCTGGGTATTCATTTTTTATTGTATTAAAACAATGAGGACAAGCAGTTACTACTTTTTTAACTTCATATGCGTTCATCACCTCTATATTGGTAACAGCTTGCATTTGAAATAAAAACTCGTTTCCTGCTCTTTTTGCAGGATCTCCAGTACAACTTTCTTCTGTTCCTAAAACAGCAAAACTTACGTTTGCTTTATTTAATATTTTAACAAATGCTTTGGTAATTTTTTTTGCTCTGTCATCAAAACTTCCTGCACATCCAACCCAAAATAAAACTTCTGGTTGTTTACCCTCAGCAAATAACTCTGCCATTGTTGGCACTTTTAACTCGTTACTCATAAATATTTTGGATTTCTATTTAAGATTCGTTTTTCCAGTTTAACCTATCCATTTGATTAAATGGCCAAGGCGCTCCGTTGTTTTCTATATTCCCCATCATATTATTTAAATCTGATGGAGCTGCAGATTGCTCCATTACCAAGTAACGACGCATATCCATAATTATAGATAAAGGATCTATGCTTACAGGACAAGCTTCTGTACAAGCGTTACAAGATGTACACGCCCATAATTCTTCTTCTGTAATATAATCTCCTAATAATTGTTTGCCATCTGCTACAAACTCGCCTTTATTTTTGTCAATATTATTTCCTACTTCTTGCAACCTATCTCTGGTATCCATCATTATCTTTCTTGGCGATAATAATTTACCTGTTTGGTTAGCAGGGCACTCACTAGTACACCTACCACATTCTGTACACGTGTATGAATTTAGTAGTTGTACCCAATTTAAATCTGTAACATCTGATGCTCCAAACTTGTCTGGCTCACCAGTTTCTTCTGCTCCTTCTGCTGGTGCTGCAAAAGGATCTGCATCTGGGTCCATCATCATTTTAACTTCTGCTGTTACAGCTGCTAAATTATCTAATTGACCTTTTGGTTTTACTTTACCGTAGTATGTATTAGGGAATGCTAATAATATGTGTAAGTGCTTAGAATAGTATAAGTAATTTAAGAAAAGTAAAATACCTGTGATGTGTAACCACCAAGCAGAACGTTCTACTATAATTAAACCCGCCTCTGACATACCACTAAATATTGGTGCTATAAACTGGCTAATAGGAAAAGAACCTGCTTTTACATAATGTATAGCATCTATTGTTTGTAGTTGAAAATCTGCTGCATTCATTGTTAAAAAAAGAGTCATTAATACAAGCTCTATATATAGAATCATATTACCATCTTTTTTAGGCCATCCTTTCATTTCTGGATTTAAAAAACGCTTAATTTTAATAACATTTCTTCTTATCCAAAATATAACTACAGATACAATAACTAAAAAGGCAAGAATCTCAAAAGAACCTATTAAAACATCATACACTACTCCTAATGAAGCAAAAATACGGTGTGTACCAAAAAGTCCGTCTATAATAATTTCTAAAACCTCAATATTTATAATAATAAAACCAACATAAACAACTATATGCAATATACCAGCTACAGGGCGTACTACCATTTTTGTTTGGCCTAGCGCAATACGCGCCATATTTTTCCATCGTTGTGGTTTGTTATCACTTACATCTACATCTCTACCTAACTTAATGTTACGAGATAATGCTCTTACGTTTTTAGCAAAAAATCCTATACCAGCAACTAAGACTAGTAAGAAAATAATGTTGGGAAGGTACTCCATATATAATAGTTAGTTATTTAGTTTTTAATGTATCTGCAGGGTCATTTTCTGGTAAGGTGTATTCTTTTTGTTTTTTACCAAAAACAGAAACGTTTACATACCTTTTTGGGTTTAGCCTAAAGTCTTGCAATAGTAAGTCTAGCTCTTTAGATGCACCTGCCAAGTTATTGTAAAGTTCTTCATTGTTCATTAATTTTCCTAATGAACCTTCACCTTTATCTATCTTAGTTAACAAATTATCTAAATTGGTTACTGTTTTTTGCAAACCAGCAATGCTCTTATCTAACTCTGCTTCAGACAAGGATGTAGATATTTTTGCAAAATCATCTGTAATTTTTTTAATATTAGCCATAGACCCCTCAATCTCATCTTTATTAGTAGCCATTATGCTATTTAATGAGTTTGTAGTTACTTTAAAGCTTTTTATTAAATCGTTTAAACCTGCAATACTACTTTGTAAATCTTTTTTAGTTTTTGCATCTAAAACATCATTTACATTTATCAAAAGTGAATCTGCATTAGATATTGCTCCTTCTACTTTTGTTTGTAATGGTGCTAAATTTTGCTGTACAAGATCTGTTAAACCTGGTTTTGTCTTAGTTACTAAGGTATCTCCAGATTGGGCCAGTTTAGCATCATCAAAAACTGGTATAATTTGTATTCCTTTGCCTCCAATAATACCTGTATCATATAATTCTGCTACACTGTTTTTAGAAAACTGAAAATCATTATCTACAGTAAAGGTAACTAGCAATTTTCCGGATTTATCCTTAAATCTTATATCATTTACTTTACCAACACTAAAGCCATTTATAGACACTTGTGTTCCTGGCTGTAAACCTCCAACATCATCATAAACTGCATAAAATGTTTTACTGTTATCAAACAAAGGTGTTGCTTTTAAATAGCTAAAACCTAATATAAATAGCAATATTCCGCCAATAACAATTATTCCTGTTTTTAATTCTCTAGATAGTTTCAATAGAAATATGTTTTACTCTAAATTTAATTAGAATTATTCTTTTAAATATTTAATAGCGTCCTCTACATTAATTCGCTTACCATCTTTATAAGCTACAATGTATGAAGAAGTATATCCTTTTATATCTGCATTAGATTTTATCATTTTAGCATCATAATACGTTTTTGCTCTACCGCTCATATAACGATACAAATTATTAACTGGCTCTTTTGTTAACGTATTTAAACCTTTAAAATTATCTGGTTTTAAAGGTATAGATTTTCCGCTTGCAAATAGCTGAACTCTAAACTCAATATTTTTATTTAATGCAGTTGTCTCTGTTTTACTAACTACTTCTTCTGTTTTTTTTACAACAACAGGCTCTTTTACCTGAGGCTTCTTTACAACTACAGTCTCTTTTTCTTTAACAACCTCTGGTTTTTTCTTTACCACAACTGTAGCTACTTCTTTCTGTGGTTCTGGTTCTGGCGTACTACTAGATGCTGCTAAAGCATTAGACACTAACTGATCCATATATCCTAAAACAGACTCTGCAATTGCCGTTCCCATTTCTAACTGTCCAGATTTAGAATTTAAATAAGCCCCTTCTCCCTTATTTGTTAAAAAGCCAGTTTCTACTAAAACACTCGGCATAAAAGTTTGGTGTAGCACTATAAAACCAGCTTGCTTTACTTTACGGTCTGTGCGCTTTAGTTTATTAGAAAACTTGTCTTGCATAAGTTTTGCCAAAGCAATACTCTGGTCTAAAAACTCTTCTTGCATTATAGTTAGTCCAATAACAGACTCTGGAGAGTCTATATTATACTCAGAGTACTTAGCTTGGTAATTATCTTCTAGGTAAATAACCGAGTTCTCTTTTTTTGCAATTTCAAAATTTTGTTTGTTTGCGTGTAAACCTAAAACAAAGGTACCTGCTCCGTGAGCGTCTGATGTATGAGAATCACAATGCACAGAAACAAATAAATCTGCGTTTGCTTTGTTTGCGATTTCACCACGCTCAAATAGATCTACAAAAGTATCATCCTTTCTTGTATATATTACTTTTATATTAGGATTTTGCGATAGCAACTCACCTGCCTTTAAAACAATGTTTAATGCTATGTTTTTTTCTAGATAACCATTACCTAAGTTACCTGGATCGTGACCTCCGTGACCAGCATCTAAAACAACAACAAACTTATCTTGCGCTGTGGTAGAATTAAAACTGATACTAAAAGATGATACTAAAAAAGTAAGCAACAATAGCCTTACAGGTAAAAAGCTGTTAAATTTTAATATATAATTATTAAATGTTTTATTCATTTAGGTTAAATTTATTCTAATGCGTATTCTAAAATAAAAAATATGCGTAAGTTTGAAGCCCAAAACGTAGAGCCAAATCAATACAAAAATAGGATTTATAGCCTTGCAATCAAATAAACATCGTTTACTTTTTTCTTTACTCCTGTTTTTAGGGGTTTTAAGCCTATCTGCACAAGAGGATAAGGTTATCCCATTAACAATAAAGAAACAAAAAGATACTATAGTAGCACCTTTGATCCCTGTGGATATTTTAGGAGCAACCGTTAAACAAGATAGTACTATACAAGACTCTACAAAAGCAAAAGCTCCATTACTGGCAGACATTGTAAAGAGAAAAGCTGAAGGTTATATGCGTTATGACCGTAAAGAGCAAAAAATTTACTTGTATGACAAAGCTGAGCTTTATTACCAAGATACGGAATTAAAAGCCGGAATTATAATAATGGACCTTGCTAAAAACGAAGTCTACGCAGGTAGAATTAAAGATTCTACTGGTGTATACTCTCAATTACCAGATTTTAAACAAGGTAGCCAAGTTGTAAAACCAGATTCTATTAGGTTTAATTTTGATACACAAAAAGCGCTTATTTGGAACTCTAGAACAGAACAGCAAGCTGGTTTAGGTAGTATTGGTAGTGATGCTATGAAGGTGTACGCTGAAAAAACTAAAAAAGAGAACGACTCTGTTTACTTTATGAGTAGAGCCAAGATTACTACATCTAATGACACTATAAATCCAGATTACTATATTCTTGTACGTAAAGGTAAATTTGTACCTGGCAAAAAAATGATTGCCGGCTATAGTAATATGTTTATTGCAGATGTACCTACACCTATTGCGTTACCTTTTGCTTATTTCCCTATGACAACTGGTAACACTGCTGGTTTAATTTTCCCTACTTTTGGTAGTGATCCAAATCGTGGTTACTTTTTACAAAATGGTGGTTACTATTTTCCTATTAATGACCACGTAGACCTTACATTACAAGGTGACTTTTACACCAATGGTAGTTATGGATTTAGGGGGCAGTCTGTTTACACAAAACGTTATAAATACAAGGGTAATGTTAATATTAGATATGAAAACCAGATTAACAGCCAAAAAGGGTTTGAAGATTATTCTATTGCAAGAAACTACAACATACAAATATCTCATACACAAGACCCTAAAAACAACCCTAATTCTAGATTATCTGCTAGTGTAAACTTAGGTAGTAGTGATTATTACAGAAGTTCGTTAAACCAATACAACGTACCTAACACACAAAACAATAACTTATCATCATCTGTATCGTACTCAAAAACATTTCCAGCATACCCTTCTGTAAATATGAGTTTAACAGCTACACATAACCAGAATACAAATACAGACGTTATAAATCTTACGCTGCCAACAATGCAGGCTAGTATGGAGCGTATTTTTCCGTTTGCAAAAAGAGATGGTTTAAAAAAAGGAATTATACAAAATATAAATTTTCAGTATGATGTAAATGCCCAAAACCAAATAACAACAGTAGATTCTCTTTTCTTTAAGTCTGAAATGTTTGATGACGCACGTGTGGGTGCTAGACACAGAATTCCAATTAGCACCAACTTTAAAGTATTTAAACAATTAAGTGTTAGTCTTGGTGGTTCTTATGAAGACATATGGACGCTAGAAACGTACAATAAATCTTACGATGCTACTACAGAGGAGGTTGTTTCTGAAAAAATAAATGGTTTTGACCGTTACAACAAATATAGCTTTAGTGCTAGTTTAGGAACAACTATTTATGGTACTTGGACTTTTGCTGAGGATAATAACATACAAGCAATAAGACATACTATGAGGCCTTCTGTTGGCTATAGTTATTCTCCGTCTTTTGAAAAAACGTACGACGAGTACATGAATGCCGACGGTGAATACATACAATATAGTAGATTTGAGGGCACGTTAAACGGTGCTCCTGGACTTACGCAGAGTAGCGCTCTTAGCTTCTCTTTACAAAACACATTAGAAGCAAAAGTAAAAGACAAAGACTCTACTGCTACAGAGCCTAAGAAAATATCGTTATTAAGTAGTTTTAATATTTCCACTAACTATAACTTTCAGGCAGACTCACTACGTTTGAGTCCGTTTAGAGTAAATGGTGGTACCACTATTTTAAATAAAAAAATGTCTATTAACTTCTCTGCAAACCTAGATCCTTATGCAATAGACAACAAAGGAACAAGAATTAACACTCTTAACGTTAATAATGGCGGTAGCTTATTTAGACTAACAACTGCAAGAGCCAATGTTGGATACTCTATAAGCAGTAAAATGTTTGACAAAGATAAGGATGAGAAAGAAGACGAAGAAGATGATGACTCTTATGTAGCAGCCAGTGGCGGTAGAACAGATGATTTATTTGGTACTGCAGACAACTTTAACACTGGTAGACCAGGAAATCCCGACGAAGACGATGATGAAGTAAAAGAAAACCCATTATACAAAAATGCTATTCCTTGGGATTTTAGACTTGCTTATGCCGTAAGTTACAGTAACCCTAATAGGCAAGATGAAATTAGTAACCACTCTTTGATGTTTTCTGGAAACATAGATTTAACACCTAGATGGAAAGTTGGCGTTTCTTCTGGTTACGATTTTAAAAATCAAGGTTTTTCTTTAACTCAATTACGTTTTGAGAGAGATTTAAAGAGTTTTAGACTTAACTTTAACTGGACACCTTTTGGTACGTATGAAAGATGGTATTTCTTTATAGGAATTAAGAGTAGCATACTTAAAGACCTTAAATGGGAACAAAGAAGTCAGAGATAAAATACTATTTATCTTTTTAAAATAATTAAAAAACACTTAATTAAGATGAAAAAAATTATCACAACAACAAATGCACCTGCTCCAATTGGTCCTTACAACCAAGCAGTACTAACTGGTAACACATTATATATATCCGGACAAATACCTATTAACCCTAAAACAGGAGATTTAGTAGAAGGAGATATTAAAGCAGAAACAAAACAGAGTATGGAAAACTTAAAAGCTATACTTACAGAAGCTGGTATGACGTTTGAAAACGTTGTAAAATCTTGCATATTTGTTAATGATATGCATCAGTTTGCAGAAATTAATGAGGTTTATGCTTCTTATTTTAATGCAGATACTGCACCAGCAAGAGAAACTGTAGAAGTAGCTAATTTACCTAAGTTTGTAAATGTAGAAATTTCTATGATTGCTGTACAATAACATCAAACTATACAATAAGCATAAAAAAAGCGCAATCCATAACAGATTGCGCTTTTTCAGTTTATGTGTTATTGTAAACTTATATATTAAATTGTGCTTTTATGAAAATCTACCAAACCTTCTATTGGTCTTCTTCTTATAACACCTAAAATAAGATCGTTTCTTTCTATCACTTTAGCCAACTCATCTCTTAAAAAATAAGAAATACTACCTACAAAATTCACAG